>JAJNBO010000385.1 GCA_021156245.1 Ramlibacter sp.
ACCGCGGCGTACCGGGCCACCCCGGAGTGGAGTTTCTTCGCACGGGTGGAGAACCTGTTCGATCGCGACTACCAGACGATCTACGGCTACCAGCAGGCCGGCCGGCGCGTGTTCGCCGGAGTGACGTGGCAGCCGCGCTGAGCGGGATTGCTATCGTTCGGGCCATGCATTCCTTCCCCATTCCCCGCGGGCCGCGCCGCATCGTCTGCCTCACCGAGGAGGCGACGGAGTGGCTGTACCTGCTGGGGGAGGAGGAGCGCATCGTCGGCATCTCCGGCTACACGGTGCGGCCGCGGCGGGCGCGCGAGGAAAAGCCGAAGGTCAGCGCCTTCCTCTCCGCGAAGATCGACCGGATCCTGGAGCTGCGGCCGGACTGCGTGTTCGGCTTCTCGGACCTGCAGGCCGATATCGCCGCGGAGCTGGTACGCAAGGGCGTGCAGGTCACCATCTTCAACCAGCGCAGCGTCGAGGAGATCTTCGCGATGCTGTACCAGGTGGCGGCGATGGTGGGGCGTGCGGACGACGGTTTGCGGCGGCTGGAGGCGATGCGTTCCCGCCTGCTGGAGATCGAGGCCGCCGGGCGCGCGCTGCCGCGCAGGCCCCGCGTCTATTTCGAGGAGTGGGACGAGCCCGCCATCAGCGCGATCCGCTGGGTGTCCGAACTGGTGGGCATCGCCGGCGGCGACGACGTCTTCCCCGAGCTCGCGCTGCGGGCCATGGGCAAGGACCGGATCATCGCGGATCCCGCGGAGATCGTGCGCCGCAATCCGGACATCGTCATCGGCTCCTGGTGCGGCAAGAAATTCCGCGCCGAAAGGGTGGCTGCCCGGCCGGGGTGGGAACAGGTCAACGCCGTGCGCGAGCGGCAGCTCTTCGAGATCAAGTCCGCCGACATCCTGCAGCCGGGCCCCGCGGCGCTGACCGACGGGGTCGAGCAGTTGCATCGGCTCATGGGCGAGTGGAGCAAGGCGCATGCGTAGGTGGCTGGCCCTGCTGCTGCTGCTGGTGGGCTCCGCTTGCGCGCACGCGCTGCAGGTCACGGACGACCGGGGCACGCGCGTCGAGTTCACGCAACCGCCACGGCGCATCGTTTCCCTGCTGCCTTCGCTGACCGAATTCGTCTGCGCGCTGCAGGCCTGCGAGCGGCTCGTCGGCGTGGACGATTACTCCAATCACCCGCCGTCCGTGCGTGCGCTGCCGCACGTCGGCGGGCTGGAGGACGCGCGCATCGAAAGCATCGTGGCGTTGAAGCCGGACCTGGTGCTCGTGCCGACGTCCTCGCGCGCGCTGGACCGCCTGCAGTCGCTCGGGCTGAAGGTGCTCGCCCTCGAACCGCGCACCTTCGCGGACGTGCAGCGGGTCCTCGGCTTGCTCGGGCCCGTGCTCGGGACGCCGGACGCGCAGGGCGTGTGGCGGCGCATCGAGCAGGACCTGGAGGCTGCGGCGCGCGCGCTGCCGCCGCACCTGCGCGGGACGCGCGTGTACTTCGAGGTGAGCGGCGCGCCGCATGCGGCGAGCGAGTCTTCGTTCATCGGCGAGGTGCTGGCGAAGCTCGGGCTGCGCAACATCGTGCCCGGCGCGCTGGGACCTTTCCCCCGCCTGAACCCCGAGTTCGTCGTGCGCGCGGATCCGCAATGGATCCTGGTGGCCGACGACGACGTCACGCGGCTGCCGTCGCGGCCGGGCTGGGCGGCGATGCGCGCGCTGCGCGAAGGCAGGGTGTGCGTCTTCACGGCGGCGCAGGGCGACGTGCTGGTGCGCGCGGGCCCGCGCATGGCGGAGGCCGCGCGGCTGATGGTGCGCTGCCTGCGCGGCGAGCTCGCCGCGGGCGGAGCGGCACGATGAACGCGCTCGCGAAGCCGCCTGCGTCGCTGGCCGCCTGGCTGCTCGCGGCGAGTGCGGCACTGCTCGCGCTCGGCGTGGCCGTGGGCAGCCTCGGCTGGGAGCCGCTGCGCGACGACACCGGCGCGGGCCTCACGATACTTTGGGAGATCCGCCTGCCGCGCACTGTCGGCGCCTGGCTCGCGGGCGCGCTGCTCGGGCTCGCGGGCGCGATCGCCCAGGGCCTGTTCCGCAACCCGCTCGCGGACCCGTACCTGCTGGGCAGTGCCACGGGCGCGGCCTTCGGCGTCGCCGTGTTGCTGGTGGTGATCGGCGCCGCTCCGGCCGCGGCCACGAGCTGGGCCGCCCTGTTCGGCACCACGGGCGCGGCGTTCGTCGGCGCGCTCGCGGGCGTCGCGGTGACGCTGGCCATGGCGCGCGGCGTCCAGCACACGTTGCGCCTGCTGCTCGCGGGCGTGATCGTCGGCATGGTCTTCGGCGCGTTCGCGGCGCTGATGATGTTCCTGGCCCCTGACTTGCTGCGCACGATGCAGGCCTTCCTGCTCGGGACTACCGGCTTCCTGGGCTGGCCGGCCGCCGCTGCATTGGCCGTCTCGCTCGCCGTGACGGCGGGCGTCGCGATCGCGTTCAGCCGCGCGCTCGATGCGCTGGCCCTGGGCGAGACCACCGCGGCCAGCCTCGGAGTCGCCCTCGGACCCGTGCGCCTGTTGCTGGTGGCGGCCATGGCCCTGGCAACCGGCACCGCGGTGGCCCATGTCGGCCTGATCGCCTTCATCGGGCTGATGGCGCCGCACCTGGTGCGCGCGCTCGCCAAGCCGACGCATCGCTGGCTGCTGCCATTGTCCGCATTGGCCGGCGGCGTGCTGCTGCTGGCTGCGGACGTCATTGCGCGCTGGCTGCTCGCGCCGCGCGAACTGCCCGTGGGCGTGGTGACCGCCGTGCTGGGCGGCGGCTACCTGCTCGCCTTGATGCAGCGGAGGCAGCCGTGACCGCGGCGATCGCCTGCACCGGCTTGCGCGTCACGCTCGGCGCGCGCGAGGTGTTGCATGGCGTGGACCTGCAGCTGCCCGCCGGACGCTGGACCGCGCTGGCCGGTCCCAACGGCGCCGGCAAGACCACGCTGCTGAAGGCGCTGGCCGGCCTGCTGCCGCGCCAGGGTGAAGTGCGCCTCCTGGGCCGCGCGTCGGCGGCGTGGTCGCCCCGTGAACGCGCGCGCGACGTCGCATGGCTGGGGCAGGGCGAAAGCGGGGCCGAGGACTTGCTGGTGGAGGACGTGGTGATGCTCGGGCGGCTGCCGCACCAGGACTGGCTGGGCCTGCCCTCCGCCGCGGACCGCGAGGCCGTGCAGTCGGCGATGCGGGAGACGCAGTGCGACGCCTGGGCCGGGCGCGCCCTGGGCAGCCTCTCCGGCGGCGAGCGCCAGCGCGTGCTGCTGGCGCGTGCGCTCGCGGTGCGCGCCCCGTTGTTGCTGATGGACGAGCCCCTGTCCCACCTGGACCCGCCGCACC
The DNA here is from genome assembly GCA_021156245.1 of Ramlibacter sp. GTDB lineage: Bacteria > Pseudomonadota > Gammaproteobacteria > Burkholderiales > Burkholderiaceae_C > Ramlibacter. The sequence goes on from JAJNBO010000385.1 coordinate 3,351, forward strand.
AGGCCGACTGGCTGGCCATCGTGCGGCGCCACGTCGCCCGCGGCGGCACCGCGGTGAGCGTGCTGCACGAGATCAGCGTGGCGCTGCAGGCCGACGACCTGGT
>JAJNBO010000386.1 GCA_021156245.1 Ramlibacter sp.
GCCGGCGGCACCAGCACCAGGGCGAACAGCGGGTCCATGTGCCAGACCGTCGCCATCTGGTAGCTGAGGTAGCCGCTGAGAAACACCAGGCCGAAGTGCGACAGGTTGATCTGTCGCAGCAGGCCCCAGGTCAACCCCAGCCCCAGCCCGATCAGCCCGTACAGCGCGCCGATGAAGATGCCGGAAAGGATCGCCTGGGCCAGCAGGTTGAAGCTGGGTAGCGTCATCGAACTCCCGCGCTCAGCGCACCTGCAGCGAAGCGCCGGGCGCGGCGAAGGAGGTCGGCCACACCACCTTCCATTGGCCGCCCTGCACCTGCTTGATCTTCATCAGGTCGTCGCCGTAGTTGCCGGGGCCGTCGAAGCGCAGGCGGCCCTGGATGGTGTCGACCTTGTTCTTGCGCAGGTACTCCGCGATCTTCTTGTCGTCGAAGCTGTTGGCGCCGCGCACGCCGGCCTCGAGGATCTGCCAGGCGGAATACGACGCCGCCGCCTGCACCTCGACGTGCGTGTCGGGCAAGCCGGCCGCCGCGGCGCGCTCGTTGAAGATCTTGACGAACTGCGCCGCGGTTCCTTCGTTGGTGAAGGGCGGGTGCTCCTCGAAGATGGTCACGGCCAGCGCATTGGTGCCTTCGGGCGACTTGGTCATCGGGCCCGGCGCGGGGTACAGGTGGAAGTGCAGCGGCGGCACGTAGTCGATCTTCTTCATCGCCTCCAGCAGCATGTTGCCTTCCAGGCCGATGTCGCCCATCCACACGAGGTCGGGGTTCGCATCCTTCACGCGCGCGGCGATCGGGCCGAAGTCGCGGTTGCCGAAGTCCCATTCCAGGAACAGCACTTCCTTCAGCCCGCGCTTCCTGGCCACTTCGCGGCCGCCCAGCGACATGAAGTGGATCGAGGGGAACTTGCTGGTGACGATGGCGATGGTCTTGGGCGGCTTCTTCGACTGCGCGAGCATGTCGAAGAGCGAGTTGGAGACGGTGGTCTGCGGATCCGGGCCGAGCGACCAGGCCGGGAACTGCATGTCGTACTTCGCCATCGACGGGATGCCGAAGGTGTGGTGCACCAGCACCTTGCCGTAGCGCTGCGCGACGCCCATGGCGGAGAGGATGGCGCCGGTCGCGTACGGCCCCATCAGCAGGTCCACCTTGTCGCTGGTCACCAGCTGCTCGTACAGGGTGCGCGCCAGGTCCGGCTTGGACTGGTCGTCCTTCACGATCCACTGCACCTGCCGGCCCAGCAGGCCGCCGCGCTTGTTCAGCTGCTCGACATAGATCTCGCCCACCAGCTTGTGGGTCATCGCGGTCGCGGACAACGGCCCGGTGAGCGCCAGCGTGCTGCCGATGCGCACGGGCTGGCCGGCGGGCGCCTGAGCCAGTACGGGGAGCGCGAGGGCCGCACCGGCGGCGCCGGTGGCGGAGAGGATGCGGCGGCGGGTGAAGGTCATGGCTTGTCTCCTGGTCGTTGGTCTGCTGTCAATCCACTTGCGCGCCCGAGCGTTTCACGAGCTCGGACCACTTGGCGATTTCGGTGCGGTTGAAGGCGGCGAGCTCGTCGGACTTGAGCAGCGGCACTTCCAGGCCCTGGGCGGCGAGCTTCGCCTTCACCTCGGGATTGGTGACGGCCTGCGCCACGGCGTCGCGCAGCTTCGCGAGCGCAGGCGCGGGCGTCGCGGCGGGCGCGTACAGCATGAACCAGGCGACCAGGTCGAACTCGCCGGCGCCTTGCTCGGTGATGGTCGGGACATCGGGCGCGGCGGCGGTGCGCTTGGCGCTGGACACGCCGAGCGCGCGCAGCTTGCCCGCCTTCACGTGCGGCATCACGGCGGCCGGGTGATAGAACATGAACTGGACCTGGCCGGCCATCACGTCCGACATGGCCAGCCCGCCTTCCTTGTACGGCACGTGCACCATCTCGCCGCCGAGGCGCGCCTTCAGCAGCTCGCCGGCCAGGTGGCCGGAGGTGCCGTTGCCGGCCGAGGCGAAGCTGACGCCTCCGCTCCTGGCGGCAGCCGCCTGCAGGTCCTTCACGGATTTCAGCGGCGAGTTCGCGGCCACCACCAGAAGGGTCGGCGTGTAGCCGGCAAAGCCGATCGGCGCGAAGTCCTTCTGCGCGTCGTACGGCATCTTGCGGTACAGCCCCGGATTGATGGCGTGCGTGCCGACCGTGCCCATCACGATCGTGTAGCCGTCGGCGGGCGCCTTCGCGACGAAGTCGCTGCCGATGTTGCCGCCTGCACCGGCCTTGTTCTCCACCACCACCGCCTGGCCGAGCGGCCTGGCCATGGCCTCGGCGAACACGCGCGCGATGATGTCGGTGGTGGTGCCCGGGCCGAAGGGCACGATCATGCGCACCGGGCGGCTCGGGAAGTCCTGCGCGACGCCGGCCAGCGGCAAGGCGAGGGTGAGGCTGGCCAGCGCGGCCAGGACGGTACGGCGCACGTTCACTTGCTTGTCTCCTTCTTGGACGGTCCGCGCGGCTTCCAGCCGCCGGCCAGTTCCTCGTTGTGTTCGCCCAGCACCGGCGGCGCGGTCACTTCCAGCGGCCGCTGGCCGTCGAACGAGACCGGCGAGCGCACGGTGCGGAACGTCCCGACCACGGGATGCTCGGTCTCCACGAACAGCTGCAGGTGCCGGGCCTGGGCATCTTCCGGCACTTCGGCCGTCGTGTACATGGGGGAATGCGGGACGTCGTTGGCGTCGAGGCGGCGGCACCATTCGTCGCGGTCCTGCGCGGCGAAGATCGGCTGCATCACCTCGATCAGCACTTCCTGGTTGGCGATGCGCGCTTGCCGGCTGGCGAAGCGCTCGTCCTGGAACAGGTTGGGCTTTTCCATGGCGTTGGCCAGGCCTTGCCAGAACTTTTCCGGCGACGACATGTGCAGGGCGAGCCACTTGCCGTCCTTGCACGCGAACACGTACGACTGCGACACGCTCGGCCGGCTGAACGGACCCATCACCTCGTTGGCCGAGAACAGGTGCTGGAAGGCGTCGAGGTTGAAGTGCGTCATCGCCTCGAACATGGAGAGCTCCACCGTGCGGGCCACGCCGGTCCGCTCGCGTTCGTAGAGCGCGCCGAGGATGCCGTAGGCGGCGTAGAAGCCGGTGACCAGGTCGGCGATCGCCGGGCCGGTCACCCGCGGGCTGGCGGGATTCACCAGCAAGCCGAGGAACGCGCTCGCGGCCTGCGCCACGCTGTCGTAGGCCGGGCGGTGCGCGGCCGGGCCGCTGCCGCCAAAGCCGCTGATGCCGCAGTAGACCAGCCGCGGATTGATGCCGCGCAGACGGTCGATCCCGCAGCCGATGGTGTCGGCAAAGCCCGGCCGGAAGTTCTGGATGTAGACGTCCGCCTCCTTCACCAGCGCGTCGAACTTCTCGAGGTCCGCCGCCTGCTTGGTATTGAGCGTGACGCTGCGCTTGTTGCGGTTCACCGTCTGGTAGTGGGGTGCCGCCGGTCCCGTGATGAAGGTGCCGTGCTCCAGCACCCGCACGCCTTCGAGGACCTTGATCACTTGCCGCCCTCCGGGGGCCGTTCGCCCGTGTACTCGTATTCGCGCGTCGCCTGGTACGACAGGGCGAAGCCGATCGGGTCGTTCAGTTCCTCGTTCAGGTGCGCGATGAGGCTGGCCGTGCGCGCCAGCATGGGCACGCCGCGCAAGGCCGCGACGGGGAAGCCGACGCCGAGCAGCACCGCGGGGATCGCTCCGGAGACGTTCAGCTTCAGGTCCTTGCCGATCACCTCGGGGATGACGGCCTCGACCGCCTTCGCGATGTCGACGAAGCGCTGGCCGCCGCCGGCGCGCTGCGACACGCCGAACAGCGCGCCCACGCGCGGATCCCGCCGCTTGTGTTCCGGATGGCCGTAGCCGGCGATGGGCTGCTTACGCTCGCGGCGGCCGGCCACGACGGACTTCGCCGCCGCGCGCAGGTCACCCGTCTTCTTCGATTCTTCCTCGATCTCCACGTACAGGCGTCCCGCGGTTTCGGAGGCGCCGAGGATGACGGAGCCGGAGCCGAGCAGGCCCGCGGCGACCGCCCCTTGCATCGCGTCCGGCGCGGCCGCGAAGGTCATGCGCGCCGCCTGCACGCTGGGCACGAGCCCGTGTTCCGCGATGGCGACCAGCGTGGCGTTGAGCACCTGGCTCGCCGCCGTATCCGGCCTGCGGCCGGTAAGCAGCAGGTAGAAGTAGTCGCCGAAGTTCACCTGCCCGATCAGGTCGCGCGCGAGGTCGTTGCCCCGCACGACGATGGTGTCCTCGTTCGACGTGCAGATCGCCGAGCGCGCAACGGTGGCCTTGCCGATCTTCATGCCGAGGGCACCAGCCGGAAGTCGTACTTCGCCGTGTAGAACGGCTTGCCCATCTCGCGCCCGTCCGGCGCCTTCCCCGGCGGATGCTTCGGGAAATCGACGATGAGGCTGTTGCGCACGCCGAAGACGGCGTCCGAATCGAGGTAGGGGCTGTCCTTGACGAAGATGTGCGTGACGAGCCGCTCGTGGCCGGGCGCCTTGAGCATCATGTGCATGTGCCCCGGGCGATTGAGGTGGCGCCCCATCTTCGACAGCATGGCCCCCACCGGGCCATCGCCGGGCACCGGATAGAACGTCGGCTTGATCGACCAGAAGCGGTAGTTGCCGTCCTGGTCCGTGCGGAACTGGGCGCGCAGGCTCATGCTGTCGCCCTTCTGCATGTCGTAGAAGCCTTCGTCGTCGCCCGACCAGACGTCCAGCTCGCAGTTGGCGAGGGGCCGGCCGCTGGTGTCGGTCACGCGGCCGTGGTACAGCGTCGGCTCGCCATGGCCCTCGCCGATGTCGTCGCCCAGTTGCTTCTGCGGCGCGCCCGGCCAGAAGAACGGCCCCTGCACCGTCGCTTCGGTCGGTCGTTCGCCCGGCTGGTCCTTCAGCGCCCTGGCGCCGCGCGCCTGTTCCAGCGCCACGACCAGCATGGAGATGCCCAGCGTGTCCGACAGCAGGATGAACTCCTGCCGCTTCTCGTCGCATTTCTGGCCGGTGGCGGTGAGGAACTGGATGCCGGCCATCCATTCGTCCGGCGTCAGGTCGACCTCGCGGGCGAAGGCATGCGCGTGCTTCACCAGCGCC
>JAJNBO010000387.1 GCA_021156245.1 Ramlibacter sp.
CATGCGCGTCTTCAGCAGGTAATCGAAGCCGCCGGCCACCATGTGGCATTCCATGATCTGCGGGTGCACCTGCACCGCGGCCTTGAAGGCTTCGAACACGTTGGGCGTGGTCCGGTCCAGCAGAACCTCGACGAAGACCAGCATGCCGGCGCCCAGCTTGAGCGGGTCGAGCCGCGCTTCGTAGCCGAGGATGTAGCCGTCCCGCGTGAGGCGCTGGACACGCGCCAGGACCGCTGTCGGCGACAGCGCCACCGCCTCCGCGAGTTTCAGGTTGGCGATGCGCCCGTCGGCCTGCAGCACCTGCAGGATCTTCAGGTCGATGCGGTCCAGTTCTGCGGCGTCCATTGGTCGAGTTTTGTTCGGCAACCTCCACCCACTTTAGCGAAAAATTCGCCTCCGAAAGCGAGAACATGCGGATCATGCAATCCGACAAGCCTTTCACCGCCACGGGCCAGCGCCTGCCCTCCCCTTACCGCGGCGAGGCCGGCGTGGTCGCCGACCGCCTGCAGTCCTTGCAAGGCGCGCTGGACTGGGCGGCGGCCGCGCGCATGGCCGCACCCTGGGTGGCCGCCGTGCGCCGGACCCCGCCTCCGTTCTGGGCGATGGAGAGCCTGCTGAAGGAGTACCCCCTCTCCAGCGCGGAAGGCCTCGCACTCATGCGCCTGGCCGAAGCGCTGCTGCGCGTGCCGGACGCGGAGACGGCGATCGCCCTCACCGCCGACCAGCTGTCGCGCGCGGATTTCGACGTCTCGCCGGACTCCGCACTCTCGCGGCTGTCGCACAGCGCGATCTCCTTGTCCAAGCGCTTCCTGCCGGACGATGGCGCTGGCGTGCAGGGCGGCCTCTTCGGCCGGCTCGGCGCGCGCACCGTCGTCGCCGCCACCCTGCGCGCCGTGCAACTGCTGGGGCGGCAGTTCGTGCTCGGGCAAACGATCCGCGAAGCGACGGATGAAGCGCAAGCCGCGCGGCGCCGCCAAGCCAACCTGCGCTTCTCCTACGACATGCTGGGCGAAGGCGCGCGCACCTCGGAGGACGCCGCGCGCTACCTCGCGCAATACCAAGCCGCCATCGCGCACATCGCGGCGCAAGGGAACGCCAATGGCCCCGTGCAGCAAAACGATGGCATCTCGATCAAGCTGAGCGCCCTGCACCCGCGCTACGAGGCGCTGCAGCAGGAGCGCGTGATGCGGGAACTCGTGCCGCGCGTCTGGGACTTGTGCGAGCAGGCCGCCCGCGCCAATCTCAACCTCACCATCGACGCCGAGGAAGTGGACCGCCTCGAACTCTCGCTCGAGGTGTTCGATGCGCTCGCCGCGCTCGTGGCGAGGCATCATCCGCAGTGGCAAGGCTTCGGGCTTGCGCTGCAGGCGTACCAGACCCGCGCGCTGGAGCTGATCGCGCACGTGGCGCAGGTCGGCCGCCGCCACGGCATCCGGCTGATGTGCCGGCTGGTCAAGGGCGCCTACTGGGACGCGGAGATCAAGCGCGCGCAGGAAATGGGGCTGCCGCACTACCCCGTGTTCACCCACAAGCACCACACCGACGTGTCGTACCTGGCCTGCGCGCGCGCGCTGCTCGAAGCGCAGGACGTGATCTTCCCGCAGTTCGCCACGCACAACGCCGGCACCATCGCCGCCATCGTGCAGATGGCGCAACGCAGCGGCGCGAAGTTCGAACTGCAGCGCCTGCACGGCATGGGCGAGGGGATCTATCGGGAAGTCCTGCAGAACCCGCTGCTGGCCTGCCGCGTCTACGCGCCGGTCGGCCAGCACCGCGACCTGCTTGCCTACCTCGTGCGCCGCCTGCTGGAGAACGGCGCGAACTCATCGTTCGTGCACCAGCTCGCGGACGAATCGGTCGGCATGGACGAACTGCTGCAGTCGCCGCTGCACCTGTCACCGCAGCCCTCCTTGCCTCTGCCGCCCGACCTGTATGGTGCGCGGCGCCGGAACAGCAGCGGACTCGACCTCGCCGTTCCCTCCATGCGCGAGCCGCTGCTGCAGGCGCTCGCAAGCACCGCCGTGCCGACGATTCCCTTCGCGGATCCTGCCGACGTGACGGCGGCCGTCGACCGCTCCGTCGTCGCCGGACGCGCCTGGGCGCGCCTGCCGGCGTCGACCCGTTGCGACCTGCTCCTCGCGGCCGCCGGCGCCATGCAGGAACAGCTGCCGCAGCTTTGCGCCTTGCTGGTGAAGGAAGGCTTCAAGACTTGGGGCGATGCGGTCGCCGAGGTGCGGGAGGCGGTCGACTTCCTGCGCTACTACGCGATGGAAGCGCAACGCCTGCTGCAACCGCTGGCCCTGCCCGGCCCGACCGGCGAGAGCAACGTGCTGCGGCTTGCCGCGCGCGGCCCCTGGGCCTGCATCAGCCCCTGGAACTTCCCGCTGGCGATCTTCACCGGGCAGGTGGCGGCCGCGCTGGTCACTGGCAACACGGTGCTGGCGAAGCCCGCGGAGCAGACGCCGGCCGTGGCGGCCGCGGCGGTGGGCCTGCTGCACGGAGCAGGCGTGCCCGCCGACGTGCTGCAGCTGCTGCACGGCCCGGGCGAAACCGTGGGCGCGGCGCTGGTGGCCGAGCCGCGCATCGCGGGCGTGGTGTTCACCGGGTCGACCCAGGTCGCCAAGACCATCCAGCGCGCGCTCGCCGCGAAGGACGGGCCCATCGTTCCGCTGATCGCCGAGACCGGTGGCATCAACGCGATGCTCGTGGACTCCACCGCCTTGCCGGAGCAGGTCGCCGACGCCGTCGTGCAGAGCGCCTTCCGCTCCGCGGGCCAGCGATGCTCCGCGTTGCGGCTGCTGCTCGTGCACGAAGCGGTCGCCGATGGCGTGGTCGAAATGATCCGGGGAGCGGCGCGCGAACTGGTGGTGGGAGACCCGGCCCAGTGGGACACGGACGTCGGGCCGGTCATCGACGAGGAAGCCCATGCCAGCCTGCTGCGGCACATCGAGCGGCTGCATGCCACGGCCAAGCCGCTCCTCCCAGCACCGTCGCGCGATGCCGCCGCGCGCGTCATCCCGCCCCAGGCGTTCGAACTCACGGCGATCGAGGACGTGAAGCAGGAAATCTTCGGACCCGTGCTGCACATCGTGCGCTGGGGCGGGGATCCAGGGGAAGTGATGGAGGCGATCAACCGGGTCGGCTACGGACTGACCCTTGGCATCCAGACCCGCATCGACAGCCGTGCCGAGGCCCTGGCGCGCGAAGCGCGCGTCGGCAATGTCTACGTGAACCGCAACATGATCGGCGCCGTGGTGGGCGTGCAGCCCTTCGGTGGCGAGGGCCTGTCGGGCACCGGACCCAAGGCCGGCGGCCCGCATTACCTGGCGCGCTTCTGCGCCGAGCAGACCGTCACCATCAACACCACGGCTGCCGGCGGCAACGTGGCGCTGCTCGCCTGATCGGCCTGTCAGGCGATCAGCCGATCAGCA
>JAJNBO010000388.1 GCA_021156245.1 Ramlibacter sp.
GGTCGGCCATGTAGTCGCTGTCCTTGGCCAGCCGCTTCAGGCCGGTGACGAAGCTCGGCCAGGGGCCGCTCTCCAGCTGGTCGAGCATCGGCGTGTCGTGGGGCTTCTTGGCCATGGGCTGTCTCCTGGTGGGCGCTTCGGTGTGCGCTGGAATGGCCGAATGGTCGCCTTGCAGCGATGCCAGCGCTATCACCCTCGTTGATTGGGGCGGCACTACCCGGATGGGGTATCCGGCGGCCACCCGTACCGGGTATGGACGCCAGGGCGCCTGCTCGCGCTCAATGCCAGCTTGGAAAGCCCACGGATGCCAAGCCTGAAATCCATCGCCAAGCTGCGCGCGCCCCTGGGCCGGCAGGAGATCGAGCTGCAGCAGCTCGACCATGAGGCCGGCGGCATGAGCCTGCTGCGCACGCGCATCCGCGAGGGCAGCCGATTCACCGTGTTCGACATCGACCCGATCACCGCGCGCGAGTGGGGCCAGGCCCTGCTGGCGTGGGCCGGCTCCCAGCCGCATGAATAGCCCCGTGGACACTCGCCCCGCAACCATGATCGACGTGGCCTTTCCCGTGGAGGGCGATACCTTGCCGGGCGATTACCGGTTCGCCCTGGCCGAAGCGCTGGATCGCGCGCTGCCGTGGCTGGCCGACACGCCCGCGGCGGGCGTGCACCGGCTCAACCTCGTGCGCAATGGGGGCAATGACGCCATCGTCTCGCGCCGCACCCGCCTTGCGTTGCGCGTCCCGCGCAAACGCGCGGCCGATGCGGGGGCGCTGGCCGGGGCCGAGCTGTCCGTCGCCGGGCACCGCTTGCGGCTGGGGGCCGCGCAGCAGCGCGAATTGCGGCACCACGCCACCCTCTTTGCGCATGTCGTCGCCGGTGGCGACGACGAACTTCTCTTCATGCAGGCGGTGAACGCCGAGCTGGAGAGCCTCGGCGTGCAGTGCCGCGCGATGTGCGGCCTGCGCCACCTTCTCGAAGGCGGCCGGCTGGCGGGCTACAGCCTGATGCTGGATGGCCTGTCGCCCCATCAATCGCTGACCATGCTGGAGGCCGGTGTCGGCGGCCACCGGCGCCTGGGCTGCGGCCTGTTCGTCGGGCACAAGTCCGCCGCCGCCGTCGGCGCGCCCGAATGATTCCATCACACACCAGGAGCTTGCTTCCATGAGCTACATCGTCGACGGGCAGGAACTGGAGACCGACGGCCAGGGCTACCTGCTGGAGCCCGATTGGCGTGACGAGGTGGTGCGGGTCATCGCGGCCGCCGAAGGCATCGAGTTGACCGACGGCCACTGGGCGATCGTCAACTACATGCGGGAACAGTACCGCGAGCACGGCCACACGCCCAACTTCCGCAACATGCTCAAGGACATGGCCGCCGTGCTGCCCGGCTGCGACAGCAAGGCGCTTTACGACCTGTGCCCCCTCGGTCCCGCCAAGCAGGGCGCGAAGATCGCGGGCCTGCCGCAGCCGCTGGGCAAGGGCGGCTACTGATCCCCCGGAAGGCAGAACCATGCGTGTCCACACACCGCCTCCCACCCCGCGACTGAAAAGCCAGTGGTTTCGCGCCGGGCCCGCGAAGAGCGCGGAGCAGCAGGCCAGCGCGATGGCCTTCATCGTGTGGCGCGTGGCGCGCCACACGCTGGACCGCATGCGCCGCGCCGGTTTCGACGTGGAAGTCGGCACGCCGTACTTCGCTTTCCTGCGCGAGGTGCTGGTGTTCCTGGTCGCGGTGACGGACCGGATCGCCCACGCCCGGCTGGATGCCGCGCAGCGGCTGGTGTTCACCGCGGCCCTGGCACATCACCTGGCGCGCATCCTGCAGGACAACGAGGACGACCTGCTGGGGCCGTCCGCCCCCGGCGAGCCCTCCCACGCCGACACGTTCATCGACCTCGTCAACGAGGTCACCAGCCACTATGCCGAGTTCGGCGCGGATCCGAGCCTGCCGGCCGGTGACGCCGGCTTCCATCCGGACTTTGGCTTCCTGCGCTACCTCGGCCGGCGGCTGGAACCCACCTTGCCCGAGAAGGACCGTCGCTGGGTGCTCGACCAGGTCATGGCCGTGGAGGCACCGGAGGCCGTCGCGATGGTGCAGCGGAGCATGCGCGACCTGTTCGAGCCCGTGGCCCGACGCCCGCGCCGCAACGGAACCACCGGGGACTGACACATGGAAGTCGCAGCACCGGAACGCCACTGCCGCCCTGCGGCCAGCCCGTTCGACCTCGAGGACGCCGTGACCTACCGCCGCTGGCGCGACTGGAAGCTCGCGTGCCGCCCGGCCCGGATCGAGGAACTGGTGGTGGACGTGGGCGATGCGCGCGAGCTAGCCCCCGTCGAATTGAAGGCACTGCGGCTGCGCATCGAGCGCTGCGGCTTTGCGCTGTACCGTTGCGCGCACGGCGTGGACGACCGGGCGCTGCCGCGGCTGCTGGGCGACCAACTCGGCATGCGCCGGCTCGACGCGAACTGGCTCGCAGACGAGGACGGCATCTCGCGCATCACCGTCTCCGGCCAGGCCGACGGCCACGGCAGGTTCATTCCCTACACCGACCTGCCGATCCGCTGGCATACCGATGGCTACTACCATCCGCAGCAGCGGCGCATCCGCGGCATGATCCTGCATTGCGTGCGACCGGCCCTGAGCGGCGGTGAGAACGCGCTGCTCGACCACGAACTGGCCTACATCGCACTGCGCGACATCTCGCCTGCGCACGTGCGCGCTCTCATGCAGCCGGATGCGATGACCATTCCCGAGCGCACCGACGAGAACGGCGTCGCACGGGCGGCGCAGGCCGGGCCGGTGTTTTCCGTCGACGCGGACGGCGGCCTGCACATGCGCTACACGGCCCGTACGCGTTCGATCGAATGGAAGGACGACGGGCCGACGCGCGCCGCCGTGTCACGGCTCGAAGCGCTGCTGGGCGACCCGTGCTTTCCCGGCACGTTCCGCGTGCGCCTGCAGGCCGGCATGGGCCTGGTCGGCCACAACGTGCTGCACGATCGCAGCGCCTTCCGGGACGACCCGCTGCGGCCGCGCCTGCTGCTGCGCGCCCGCTTCCTGGACCGCGTCCCACCCGCGGAGGAGCCGTGGCGCAATGGGTGAGCATCTGGCGCGCCGCGCAACTGGTGGAGGTGCCCCGGGGCGTGCTCCAGCAGCGCGTGCGCGCCGGCGAGATCGAGCTCACCGACGGGCTGGTGTCCACGGAGGCGCTGCTGGCCCTGTACCCGCAGGCGAAGCTCGAGCTGTCGGGCATGGCCGAGCGGGTCGCGCAGATCCGCGACGAATCCTTTGGCCGCCGCGTGCGCGAGCGGCTGCTGCCCAGCCAGGAGGTGCTGGCCCAGCGCATGTTCCGCCAGAGCCAGGAGCTGGCCGACTTGCGCCACCACCTGCAGCGCTACCACGAGCTGGTGATCGCGCTGCGGGACCGCA
>JAJNBO010000022.1 GCA_021156245.1 Ramlibacter sp.
CATGAGCGCCGCCGGCACCGACCTGCAGGCGACGCTGATCAACTGCTTCGTGCAGCCGGTGGGCGACGCCATCCAGGGCCGCGACGACGAAGGCTTCCCCGGCATCTATGAAGCGCTGCGCGAAGCCGCCGAGACGATGCGCCGCGGCGGCGGCGTGGGCTACGATTTCTCGCGCATCCGTCCGCGCGGCGCGGACGTGCGGGCGACCGCTTCGCTCGCGTCGGGTCCGTGCAGCTACATGGACGTGTTCGACCACTCCTGCTCCACGGTCGAAAGCGCCGGTTCGCGCCGTGGCGCGCAGATGGGCGTGCTGCGCGTCGACCACCCGGACGCCCTGGAGTTCATCACGGCCAAGCGCACGCCCGGGCGCTGGAACAACTTCAACGTCTCGGTGGCGGTCACCGACGAGTTCATCCACGTGCTGCAGGCCGGCGGCGACTGGCCGCTGGTGCACCGCGCCAAGCCCGGCGCCGCGTTGATCGCGCAGGGAGCGCACCTGCGCGCCGACGGCAAGTGGGTCTACCGCGTGCTGCCCGCGCAGCAGCTGTGGGATACGGTCATGCGCTCGGCGTACGACTTTGCGGAGCCCGGCATCTTGTTCGTTGACACGATGAACCGGGACAACAACCTGCGGTATGCGGAGGAGATCACCAGCACCAACCCCTGCGGTGAACAGCCGCTTCCTCCCTACGGCTGCTGCGACCTCGGCCCGATCATCCTCACGCGCTTCGTGCAGCACCCCTTCGGTTTCGGCGGCACGCCGGCGTTCGACTTCGAAGGTTTCACGCGCGCCGCCGCGGTGCAGGTGCGCGCGCTCGACAACGTGCTCGACCTCACCTTCTGGCCACTGCCGCAGCAGGACGCCGAATCCAAGGCGAAGCGGCGCATCGGCGTGGGCATCACCGGGCTGGGCAATGCGCTGGCCATGCTGCGCCTGCGCTACGACCGGGCGGAAGGCCGCGACATGGCCGCCCGGATCGCCCGCACGCTGCGCGACGCCGCCTATGCAGCATCGGTGGATCTCGCCCGCGAGAAAGGCGCTTTCCCGCTGTTCGATGCGGACAAGTACCTGGAGGCGGGCACCTTTGCAAGCCGTCTCGACGAGCCGCTGAAGCAGGCCATCCGCCAGCACGGCATCCGCAACAGCCACCTGCTGTCGATCGCGCCGACGGGCACCGTCAGCCTGGCCTTCGCCGACAACGCGTCCAACGGCATCGAACCGCCTTTCTCCTGGACGTACCGGCGCAAGAAGCGCGATGCGGATGGCGGCAGCGTCGAGTACGACGTCGAGGATCACGCATGGCGCGTGTACCGCTCGCTCGGCGGCGACACCACGCACCTGCCGCCCTACTTCGTCTCCGCGCTGCAGATGCCGGCGGCCGGACACCTGGCGATGATGGAGGCGGTGCAGCCCTTCGTCGATACCGCGATCTCCAAGACCGTCAATATCCCCGCCGACTACCCGTACGCCGACTTCCAGGGCCTGTACCTCGAGGCATGGCGCGCCGGCCTGAAGGGGCTCGCGACCTACCGGCCCAACGAGATCCTCGGCTCCGTGCTCTCGGCCACTGCGGAGGCGGTTGCTCCGGTGGTGGAGCGGCGCAAGGCGGACCCGATGCGCACGGTGATCGAGAGCCGGCCGAAGGGGCAACTGCCCGCGGTCGTGGAAAAGCTCGAGTACTGGACGCAGCAAGGGCGGCAAGCCCTCTACATCGTCGTTTCGTTCATGCCGGTGGAGGATGGGCGCGAGCGAGCGATCGAATTCTTCATGCCCGTCGGGCAGAGCGGCGAGTCGCAGCAGTGGATCACGTCCAGCATGCGCATGCTTTCGCTGGCCGCGCGCGGCGGCTTCCTGGAGCGCGCGCTGGCCGACATGCGCAAGGTGGCGTGGGACCGCGGACCGGTGCGGCTGGGGACGTATGCGCGCGCCGATGGCGTCGCTGTGCCGCTCTGGCACGACTCGGAAGTGGCGGCCATCGCCTATGCGATCCAGAACATCATCGCGCGGCGCAACGGCGAGCCGGTGGCCGCGCTCGCCACTCCGCCCGTGGCAGCGACGGCCGACGCCGCCCCGGCAGCGGTGCTGGCGGGCGCCAAGTGCCCCGAGTGCGGCGCCCACGCCATGATCCGCAAGGACGGCTGCGATTTCTGCACGCAGTGCGGCCACGTCGGCGCGTGCGGGTGAGCCCCGCCATGCCCTGGCTCATGCAGGACAATTTCCTACAAAGGTCTGCTGACGGCTCCGACCGCTGAGCTTCGCCGCCGTTTCCACAATGTCCAGGTTGGCCACCAAGGCCGCAGACCGTTGGAACAGGCAATGATCAGCTCGAACGAAACCAGCTCGGACCATTCCGTCCAAGAGCCCTCGAGCTCCGGGCAGGAGCAGGAGCACGCGGGCAACTCCGGCGAGGGAGCGGCCAGCGCCCTGGCCCACCTGAAGACGCAGACGAAGCAGCATCGGCGCCAGGTCGGCGACAGCGAGGATCCGTCGGGAGGCTCCTCGCAATGAATGCAGGTGCGAAAAATCCCGGGCCTTTGCCGAGGGATGGTTCCAAGCAGCCTCCCGCGCCGCAGCGCACCGGGGAAGGCTCCGGCACCGCCCTGGAAGCCATGATCCGCAAGCGCAAGCAGGTGGAAAGCCCGGAACCGCCGGACGGCGCCGGCGAGCAACCCGCCACGCCCTGAACGCCACGCGCCTACACTCGCGCTGTGGCCATCGTCCGCAGTGCCGGGTTGCTGATGTACCGCCTGCGCGGCGGGAACCTCGAGGTATTGCTCGCCCATCCCGGCGGACCGTTCTGGTCGCGGCGCGACGCCGCGTCCTGGACACTGCCCAAGGGCGAGATCGGCCCGGGCGAGGATCCCCTGGCGGCGGCGTGCCGGGAGTTCGAGGAGGAGACCGGCTTCCCGGGCACGCCGCCTTTCCACCCGCTGGGGGAGCTGAAGCAGAAGAGCGGCAAGCGCATCACGGCCTGGGCCTTCGAAGGCGACGCGAACCCGTCGCTGCTGGTGAGCAACACTTTCGAGATGGAATGGCCGCCCCGCTCGGGAAGGACGCAGAACTTCCCCGAGGTCGACCGCGTCGCCTGGTTCGGGCCGGACGAAGCCCGCGTCAAGCTGATTGCCGGGCAGGCGCCTTTTGTCGATGCCCTGGAGGCGCTGCTGTCGCGTGGGCCGCCACCCAGTCGATGATGCGGCGCGCCGCGTCCGCGCGGACCGAGGGCGTGCCCTCTCCCAGGAAGTGGTGGTCCTCCCCGGGATACAGCACCAGTTCGGCCGGTGTCGTGCCGGCCCGCATGAGGCTCACGAACAGCTCCTCCGACTGGCACTTGGGACAGCGCTCGTCGTCCGCGCCCTGCATGAAGAGCGTGGGCGTGGTCGCCCTTTCCACGTGCGCCATGGGGGAGAGCTCCTTGGCGAGCTTGCGGTCGAACCTGTCTTTCGTCCCCATGTAGTACGGGTCCGCGTAGTAGCCGCCGTCGGACGTGCCGTAGTGCGTCTCGATGTTGCCCACCGGCGCCATCACCACCGCGGCGTGGAAGGCGCGTGTCTGCCCGATGGCCCAGCCGCTCAGGTAGCCGCCGTAGGACTTGCCCGCGATGGCGACGCGCTCGTCGCACACCCCCTCTTCGCGCAGCTGTTCCAGCGCGGCCAGGTGCTGCGGCAGGTCGTACTCGCCCCAATGTCCCGCGAGCCGGTCGCAGAACTCCCGCCCGTAGCTGGCCGAGCCCACCGCGTTCAGCGCGAGCACCGCCCAGCCGCGCGCGCACAGCACCTGCCAGTACACGTTGGTGTCGAAATCGAGCAGCGCATAACTGGCCGGTCCCCCGTGCACGTCGTTGAGCAACGGTTGCGGCCCCTTGCTGCCTTCGGCGCGCAACAGCCAGCCCTCGATGGTTTCCGTGCCGCCGCGGCCGTCCGGCACCTGGAAGTTCCAGGTCTCGGCGAGGATCGGCGTGCGGTCCTTCCACCACGGATTGAAGTCGCTCAGCTGGCGCTCGCCGCGACCGTCGTCCACGCAGGCATGCACCTCGCTCGGCTGCGAGGGATGGTCGATCGTGTAGAACAGCGAGCCCCCGGCCGCGCTGAACGCGCCGATCTGGCGGTGCCCGCCGACCAGCTCGTCGAGCTTCACTCCGTCCGCGGCCATGCGCATGACCTGGTGGCGGCCCCGGTGCTGGCGCGTGAAGAGCAAGCCGCGCGAGTCGGGCTCCCAGCACAGCGACTCGGGATCCGCGACCTGCAAGTCGTCGTCGCCGAGCTGGCGGATGCGGCCGCTGCCGAACTCCAGCAGGAACAGGTTGGCCTGGGCGTCGCCTTCGTCCCGCGTCCCGCAGAACGCGAGCGAAAGGCCGTCTGGCGACCACTTCGGGCTCATGACGGTCGCGAAGTCCTCCGTCAGCCGCCGGGCGCCGCTGCCTTCGGCATCGCAGGTCCACAGGTCGGTGCGATGCGCGAAGCGGCCTTCGCGGGTGCGGACGAAGGCGATGTGCCGGCCATCGGGCGAGATGTCGAACGCCATCACGTCGAACGCGCCGTCGGTGAGCTGCGTGTGCTCGCCGCTTTCGGCGTCGACGTGGAACAGGTGGATCTCCCGGGCCAGCATGTAGCCGAGCTCGTCGCTCTTGTACGGCAGCTTCCAGGCCACCTGCGGCTGCACCTTGCGTTCGGCGGGCTTGCGGCCGTTCGGGCGTTCGCCCCTCCAGTCCGGATCCACCGTGACCGAGGAGGTCACCAGCAGTGCGCGGCCGTCGGGAAACCAGCGCAGGCCCGACACGGCGCCGGACAGGCGCGACAGCGCAGCGGCCTCGCCGCCGTCACGCGGCAACAGGTGCACCTGCGGCGAGCCGCCGCGGTCGGAAATGAAGGCAAGCCGGCTGTGGTCCGGCGACCAGCGCGGCGACTGGTCCTGCCCGGGCCCGCGGGTCAGCTGGGCGCGCTGGCTGCCGTCGAGGGACAGCGACCAGATGCAGGAGATGTATTCATCCTTGTCCCGGTCGATGGAGCGCACTGCGCAGGCCACCGACTGGCCGTCGGGCGCCGCGTCGAGCGCCGATACTTTCTGGTGGAGGTAGAGATCGTCGATCTCGAAAGGCTTCTGTGGCATGCAAGCCATCTTGATCGGCGCACGCGTTCTGCCTTGTAGGACGCCGCCCGGTGGCGGGCGGCGCCGGCACCCCCATTGCGGGGGTCAGGCGAAGGCGGGCTGCCGGCCGGCCCGGGCCGTTGCCGCGGCCGCGTACGGGGCGCTGACGAGCTCTTCGTCCGCTTCCTCGGAGAGTTGACCCTGCGCAGCGTGGTCCCATGCGGCGCGGATGGCCTGCATCGCCTCCTCGACGCTCAGGCAGGAGCCTCCCTTGATCCGGACCCAGTTGGCGCACAGCGATTTTTCGGCGTCGTCGAAGCTGCCGCCGTACTGGGCGTACCCGATGTAGCCGACACAATACGCGGGCGCGTAGTCCTCGTCGTAGCTGCACTCGCTGCGGTAGTAGGGCTGCGCCCAGTAGACGCTCTGCCAGTACGCATCTTCCAGCTGGAAGTCGATGCGTCCGTCGACGGTCACCACCGGGTCGTCTTCTTGTTCCTGCCAGAAATCCTGTGCAACGGCGGTCATGCCATTTCTCCGTGTTTGATTTGCTGGAACGAATCATGGGCAAGGGGGCAGCCCGACCGTGTAGGACGTGCGGGTCGCGCCCCTGTCGGAAGCCGCACCCGGCGGGTGCAGGCGCGCCCCTGCGTGTCGCCTGCGTGGCTGCGCCAGCCCGCGCGTGGCCCATACTGCCTGCCTCATCGGAGGTGCGCATGGAAATCAGGGACAAGGTTGCGGTGATCACCGGCGGCGCAAGCGGCATCGGCGCGGGCATGGCGGAGCGCTTCGCGCGCGAAGGCGCCCGCGGGGTGGTGGTGGCGGACATGAACCTCGAGCGGGCGCAGGGCGTGGCCCGGGGCATCGGCGCGCAGGCGCTTGCCGTGCGCTGCGACGTCAGCCGCGAGGACGAGATCCAGGAGCTGGTGCGGCAGACTCGCGAGCGCTTCGGCCGCATCGACATCTACTTCTCGAACGCGGGCATCCTGGGCCGCCTCGGCGGGATCGAGCTGGAAGACGCGCTGTGGGACAAGATGTGGCAGGTGCACGGGATGGCACACGTCTGGGCCGCTCGCGCGGTGGTGCCGGAGATGGTGGAGCGCGGCGAAGGCTACTTCCTCGTCACCGCATCCGCCGCGGGGCTGTTGAACATCGTCGAGACCGCTCCCTACGGCGTGACCAAGCATGCGGCCGTCGCCATCGCCGAATGGCTGCGCATCGCTTATGGGCGCAAGGGCGTGCGGGTGTCGTGCCTGTGCCCGCAGTCCGTGCAGACGGACATGACGCGCGACGGCACCGGATCGGCGGGCATCAACGGCGTGCTGACGCCTCAGCAGGTGGCGGACGTCGTCGTGCAGACGATGCGCGACGAGCGCTTCCTGGCCCTGCCCCACCCGGAGGTGGCGAAGTATTTCCTCGCCAAGGGACAGGACTACGACCGCTGGCTGGGTGGCATGCAGAAGCTGTATGCGCAGCACATGGAGCGTCCGTCGGCCTGACATTGCCACTGCGGCAAGCGGCTGCTATAAGGCTCATCCAAAGGAGGCTCCCATGCGCGCCATCCACGTTTCCTGTCTCCTGGCCGGCCTGCTGGCCGCTAACGGTGTCCAGGCGCAGTCGACGCTGGGCGAGTTGCTGGACCAGGGCGCGCGCAAGCTGTCCGCCGCGGAAGTGCAGGCGCTCGGCGACCTCCGCATCGTGCGGCAGGCCCCCGACGCGGATGCGTACATAGCCCTGCGCGCCGACGGCACGGTGGTGGGCATGGTCCACAACAAGCAGGGCGAGGGCTCCAGCGAAGCGGTGGGCACCTGGAGCATCGATGCCTCCGGCCGGCGCTGCGCCGACGTCTCGCTGCCGGCGTTCCGCATGACGATGCAGCAGTGTGGCTACACCTTCCAGCTCGGACGCGACATCTTCTTCGCGTCCTCCGACGCCGACCGCGCCGTGGCCGCGCACCTCTACACGGGCCCGGCCTTCCTGCGCTGACTACTTCCCGAACAGGCCGACCAGGCCGGTGATGATCAGGTACAGCGCGATGATGTAGTTCAGCAGCTTGGGCATGATGAGGATCAGCACGCCCGCGATGAGCGCGGCGAACGGCCCGAGTTGGTTGATGTATTGCATGGACGCTCCACCGGTTGAGGAAGCGCCCAGTATGCGGCGATGCATCGCACCGCGGGGGCGCTATCCGTCGCGCAGGGCGGGATCGATGCCGGTGACCACGCGCGCATACCGCTGCGAACTCCAGTACGCCGACGCCCAGTCGATCAGTACCACCAGACGGTTGCGAAAGCCGATCAGGAAGTAGATGTGCGCGAACAGCCAGAACAGCCAGGCCATGCGGCCGCTGAAGCGCACGCGGCGCCACGGCATCCACAGGTCCACGACGGCTGAATTGCGGCCGATGGTCGCCAGGTTGCCGTAGTCGCGATAGCGGAACGGTTCCGCGGGGCGGCCGGCCATGCGCCGCAGGATGTTCGACGCCGCCAAGCGCCCCATCTGCTTGGCCGCCGGTGAAACCCCCGGGACGGGCCGCGGCTCGTGGCCCGCCAGATGGCTGAAGGCGGCGGCGAGATCGCCGACGACGCTGATTTCCGGATGCCCCGGCAAGGAGAGGTCGGGCTCCACCACGACGCGGCCCGCGCGGTCCGTCGTCGCCCCGGTCGCCTCCGCGAGCTGGCGTCCCAGCGGCGACGCCGCCACGCCCGCTGCCCATACCACGCAGCGGGCCGCTATGCGTTCCGGGGACCCATCGGCCTGCCGGCTGACGTCCAGGCCCTGCGCGTCGATGGCCGTCACGCGCGAGCCGACCTGCACCTCCACGCCCAGCTTCTCGAGCTGCCGGCGCGCGCTTTCGCTCAGGTCCTCCGGCATCGCCTGCAGCACGCGCGGACCGCCCTCCACCAGCAGGATGCGCGCCTGTGCGGGGTCGATGCGGCGGAACTCGCCGGGCAGCGTATGCCGCGCAATCTCGGCGAGGGTGCCGGCCATCTCGACGCCCGTGGGGCCTCCGCCGATGACCACGAAGGTGAGCCAGGCGGCGCGCACCTGCGGGTCCTGCTCCTTCTCCGCGGCCTCGAACGCGAGCAGCACGCGCCGCCGGATCTCGAAGGCGTCCGCCAGCGTCTTCAAGCCGGGAGCGAACGGGGCCCAGTCGTCCCGCCCGAAATAGCTGTGCGTCGCGCCCGCGGCGACGATGAGGTGGTCGTAGGGAACGGCATCGCCCTCGCGCAGCCGCACCAGCTTCTGCACGGCATCGATCGCCACGACGTCGCCGAGCAGCGTCGTCACGTTCGGCTGCGCGCGGAACAGGTGGCGCACGGGCGCGGCGATGGCGGGCGCGGAAAGGCCGGCGGTCGCCACCTGGTACAGCAGCGGCTGGAACAGGTGGTGGTTCGTCTTGTCCACCAGGGTGATGGAAACGTCCGCGTCGCGCAAAGCGCGCGCCGCTTCGAGGCCGCCGAAGCCGCAGCCGATGATCACGATGCGAGGGGTCACCGGGTCAGTCTAGCAGCCGGTGCTTCAGGGCGTAGTACGTGAGGTCGCTATTCGAGTGCGCTTCCAGCTTGCGCATCAGGCGCGCGCGGTAGGTGCTCACGGTCTTCGCGCTCAGCGAAAGTTCCGCCGCCACTTCCCCCGCCGTGCAGCCTTGCGCGAGCTTCAGGAACACCTGCAGCTCGCGCGCCGACAATTGCTCGTGGGCGCCCCCAGGCGTGGGCGAGATCATCTGCGTGGCCAGCAGCTCGGCGACGACCGCCGTGATGTAGCGCGCGCCATCGGCAACGCGCCGGATCGCGGTGGTGATCTCCGACGGCTCGCAGGCCTTGTTCAAATACCCGCTCGCGCCATTGCGGATGAGGGGAACGGCGTACTGGTGCTCCGGATAGCCGGAGAGCACCAGCACGCCGACGTTCTCCGCCTTGGCCTTGATCATGGTGAGCGCATCGATGCCGCTCTGCCCCGGCATGTCGAGGTCGAGCAGCAGCACGTCGAGCGCCTGGGTGCGCACGAGGTCGATCGCCTCGCGGCCGGAGGACGCCTCCGCGACCACGCGGATGCCGTCCTGCTCGTCGAGGTAGCAGCGCAGCGCGGTACGGGTGATGGGATGGTCGTCGGCGATGCCGACGCGGATGACACGCAGGGGCCAAGCGCCCCCGCCGGGCGCTGTTGTCTGCTCGCCGATGCGCTGCAGCTTCACGGCCTAGTTCCTGTGCCTCGAATCGATGACTCGGTGGGGACATTAAGGAACCGTTGCGCTTTACCGTCCCGTAGTCATCTTCCTACAGGCGGGTAGGCGTTCTTTGCATCCTGAAGCGGCACGCAGGTGGCAGCACACAACTGCCGTTCTTGCCGCAGGAGCGCCGGGCGCCGGCCGTCCAGGGACAGCTGGTAGGTGCGCCGCTCGTATTCCACGGGCACGTTGCGCGCGCGGGCGAGCTCGGGACGCGCCTGCAAGTAGCGACGCACGTCCACGCGATAGTGCAAGGCGCCGGCTTCGCGCCGCAAGGTGTTCCGCAGGATCTCGACCCCGTTGTTGCCGCAGGGGGTGCCCGTTTCGGCCGCCACCAGCTCACAAATGCGCTGGCCCGCCGCGCTCCAGGAGAGCACGCCCGGCGCGTAGCCGACCTGCCCCACCACGCGCTCGCCGCACTGCGCGAGTTCCCCGGTGAAGGGGTGCTTCATCCGGTAGACGTAGCAACGTCCTCGCGGGCGCGCTTCCGCGCGTTCGTCGAAGAAGAGGGACAGGTCCGCACCCGCGAGGCCCCCCGCCCGGGACCACTCCCAGCCCAGTTGCTGGAACAAGCGCTGCAGCGCCGGCGTCCGCCGGGGCGCCTGCCGCACATCCTGCGCGACGGCGACACCCGCCGGCGGTTCGACGGCCGCGGCGGGCAGCATGGTCAGGCCGTCGCCGCCTCGCGCGGCTCGGGCGTGGCGCCGCCGAAGTGGAAGACGCCGGGCTCGCGCACGGGATCCACTTCCACCGGGATGGTGCTCTTCGGCGGGAACCGCCCTTCCAGGATCAGCCGCGACAGCGGATTCTCGATGCGCTGCTGGATCGCCCGCTTCAACGGCCGCGCGCCGAACACCGGGTCGAAGCCCACCTTCGCGAGTTCCTCCAGCGCTGCCGGCGACACCTGCAGCTGCAAGTCCATCTTGGCCAGGCGCTGCTCCAGCACGCGCAGCTGGATCTTCGCGATGCGCCCGATGTGCTCGGCGTTCAGCCCGTGGAACACCACGGTCTCGTCGATGCGGTTCAGGAACTCGGGGCGGAAATGGTTCTTCAGCTCGTCCCACACCGCGTCCTTCACGTCCTCGTAGGGCTTGCCCACCATCGCCTGGATCATGTGCGAGCCGATGTTGCTCGTCATCACGATCACCGTGTTCTTGAAGTCCACGGTGCGGCCCTGGCCGTCCGTGAGGCGACCGTCGTCCAGCACCTGCAGCAGCACGTTGAAGACGTCGTGGTGCGCCTTCTCGACCTCGTCGAGAAGGATCACGCTGTACGGTTTGCGGCGCACGGCTTCCGTGAGGTAGCCGCCTTCCTCGTAGCCCACGTAGCCCGGCGGCGCGCCGATCAGCCGGGCCACCGAATGCTTCTCCATGAACTCGCTCATGTCGACGCGGATCAGGTGTTCCTCGCTGTCGAACAGGAAGGTCGCCAGCGCCTTGCACAGCTCGGTCTTGCCGACGCCGGTGGGGCCGAGGAACAGGAAGGAGCCCGTCGGGCGGTTCGGGTCGGACAGCCCGGAGCGCGAGCGCCGGATGGCGTTGGCCACCGCGCTGATCGCCTCGTCCTGGCCGACCACCCGCTCGTGCAGGCGGTCCTCCATCTGCAGCAGCTTCTCGCGCTCGCCCTGCATCAGTTTGGACACCGGAATGCCGGTGGCGCGGGCCACCACTTCGGCGATCTCGTCCGCGCCCACCTGCGTGCGCAGCAGCTGCGGCTTGCCGCTCTTCTGCTTGCCCGTCTCCGCGGCCTGGGCTTCCTTCAGCTGTTTCTCCAGCGCCGGCAGCTTGCCGTACTGCAGCTCCGCCACCTTGTTGAAGTCGCCCTTGCGGGTGAAGTCCTCGATCTCGCGGCGCAGCTTGTCGATCTCCTCCTTCACGTTGGCGCTGCCCTGGGCCTGCGCCTTCTCGGACTTCCAGATCTCCTCGAGGTCGGAGCTCTCCTTCTGCAGGCGCGCGATCTCTTCCTCGATCAGCTCGAAGCGCTTCTGCGAAGCCTCGTCCTTCTCCTTGCGCACGGCCTCGCGTTCGATCTGCAGCTGGATCATGCGGCGGTCCAGGCGGTCGATCGCCTCGGGCTTGGAGTCGATCTCGATCTTCACCTTGGAGGCAGCCTCGTCGATCAGGTCGATGGCCTTGTCCGGCAGGAAGCGGTCGGTGATGTAGCGGTGCGAGAGTTCGGCCGCGGCCACGATGGCGGGGTCGGTGATCTCGACGCCGTGGTGCACCTCGTACTTTTCCTGCAGGCCGCGCAGGATGGCGATGGTGGCCTCCACCGTCGGTTCGCCCACCAGGATCTTCTGGAAGCGGCGCTCCAGCGCGGCGTCCTTCTCGATGTACTTGCGGTATTCGTCCAGGGTCGTGGCACCGACGCAATGCAGTTCGCCGCGCGCCAGCGCCGGCTTGAGCATGTTGCCCGCGTCCATGGCGCCTTCGGCCTTGCCCGCGCCCACCATCGTGTGCAGTTCGTCGATGAAGACGATGGTCTGGCCCTCGTCCTTCGCCAGTTCGCTCAGCACCGTCTTCAGGCGCTCCTCGAATTCGCCACGGTACTTGGCACCGGCCAGCAGCGCCGCCATGTCGAGCGACAGCACGCGCTTGCCCTTGAGCGTCTCCGGCACTTCGCCCGCGATGATCCGCTGGGCGAGACCTTCGACGATGGCGGTCTTGCCCACGCCCGGCTCGCCGATCAGCACCGGGTTGTTCTTGGTGCGCCGCTGCAGCACCTGGATGGCGCGCCGGATCTCCTCGTCGCGGCCGATCACCGGGTCGAGCTTGCCCATGCGGGCGCGCTCGGTCAGGTCCAGGCAGTACTTCTTCAGCGCCTCGCGCTGGCCTTCCGCCTCGGCGGAGTTCACGTTCTGGCCTCCTCGCACGGCCTCGACGGCGGACTCCAGCGATTTGCGCGACAAGCCGTTCTCGCGCGCGATGCGGCCGATCTCCTGTTTGGTCTCGGCCACGGCCAACAGGAAGTTCTCGCTGGCGATGAACTGGTCGTTGCGCTTGAGCGCTTCCTTTTCGGATTGCTGCAGCAGCGCCGCGAGGTCGCGGCCCACCTGGACCTGCTCCTGGCCCTGCACCTGCGGCAGGCGGTGCATCTCGCTTTCGGCGGCCGCCAGCAGGCCCTGGACGTTGACGCCGGCGCGCTGCAGCAGCGCGCGCGGGCCGTCCTCCTGCCGCAGCATGGCCACCAGCAGGTGCGCGGGTTCGATG
>JAJNBO010000389.1 GCA_021156245.1 Ramlibacter sp.
TCGAAGCCGGGCACCAGGCGCTTGTAGCTGTTGGTGCCGGGGTTGGTGATGGCGTTCAGCGCGCGGGCGTGCTTGATGATGCCGCCGATGTAGTAGAGCGCGAACTCGCTCAGGCCGGCATAGCCTTCGCCGGCGAACAGGTTCTTGCCGCCCTTCCACACGGACTGGTGCACGTGCATGCCGGAGCCGTTGTCGCCCACGATGGGCTTGGGCATGAAGGTCGCGGTCTTGCCGTAGGCGTTGGCGACGTTCTGGATGACGTACTTCTGCAGCTGCGACCAGTCGGCGCGCTCGACGAGCGTGCTGAACCGGGTGCCGATCTCGTTCTGGCCGGCGCCGGCCACTTCATGGTGGAACACCTCGACCGGGATGCCGACGGATTCGAGGATCAGGGACATTTCGGCGCGCATGTCCTGCGTGCTGTCGACCGGGGGCACGGGGAAGTAGCCGCCCTTGGTGGTGGGACGGTGGCCCTTGTTGCCGCCTTCCAGCTTCTTGCCGGTGTTCCAGGGCGCTTCGTATTCGTCGATCTCGACGAAGCAGCCGTTCGGGCCGGCGGCCCAGCGGACGTCGTCGAAGATGAAGAATTCCGGCTCCGGGCCGAAATAGGCGGTGTCGCCCAGGCCGGACGCCTTCAGGTAAGCCTCGGCGCGCTTGGCGATCGAGCGGGGGTCGCGGTCGTAGGCCTTGCCGTCGCCCGGCTCGAGCACGTCGCACGACATGATCAGCGTCGTCTCTTCGAAGAACGGGTCGATGTTGGCGGTGTTCGCGTCCGGCATCAGCAGCATGTCGGAGGCTTCGATGCCCTTCCAGCCGGCGATCGACGAGCCGTCGAAGGCGTGGCCGGCGGTGAACTTGTCTTCGTCGAAGTGGGAGACGGGCACGGTCACGTGCTGCTCCTTGCCGCGGGTGTCGGTGAAGCGGAAGTCGACGAACTTGACTTCGTTGTCCTTCACCATCTTCATGACGCGCACCGTTCAGGTGCGGATTCCGCGATGCACCAGACCGGTGCAGTCGAGGGGCGCACCAATTCAGGGCCGAGCTTGACCTGCAGCCGCGCCAGACCGTCGAGCAAGGCCTGGTAAGCCGGCGCCACATCCGCCGGCGCGCCCTTGACGCCCAGGTCGATGTGCCGCCCCCAGGTGGGATGGTCCACGCTGGGAAGGCTGAAAACCTTCACTTGCGGATGCTCGCGTTCGACCTGCTCCATCAGCGGCGTCAACGTGGCCTCCATGGAGCCGAAGACGATGACGGACTTCTCCAGGTAGGCGTCGCGGGTGAAGAACTGGCTGTAGTTCGCGTCGAGCACGCTTTCGATCATCGGCCAGGCCATCACGGGGAATCCGGGCACGAAGTGGACGCTTCCCACGGTGAAGCCGGGGATCTTGTTGTACGGATTGCGGATGATCGACGCTCCCTTGGGGAACACGCCCATGTTCAGGCGATGGATGTTGTCTGCGCGATCGGGCTCGTAGGGGACGCCCTGCTCCCGCGCGGTGTCCTGCATCCGCTCGCGGATCAGGGCTTCGGCCTCGGGATGCAGTTCAAGCTCGGCGCCCAGCGCCCGCGCCGCGCACTGGCGGGTGTGGTCGTCCGGCGTGGCGCCGATCCCGCCGCAGGAGAACACGATGTCGCCAGAGGCGAATGCCCTTTGCAGCGTGGCCGTGATGCGCTCCGGGGAATCCCCCACGTACTCCGCCCAGGACAACTGCAGGCCGCGCTCGCCGAGCAGCTCGATCACCTTGGGCAGGTGCTTGTCGGCGCGTTTGCCGGAAAGGATCTCGTCGCCGACGATGACCAGGCCGAAGGCGGGGGTGGGTGCGCTCATGCGGTAATCCTACCGGCCCTTGGTTCATCCGCGCGAAACAGCGGCTCAGCCAGCCGCCGCGCCGGGTCCGCGATTTATGATCGACGGCATGCCCTCCATCACTCCCGTCGTCCTCTGCGGCGGCTCCGGCACCCGCCTGTGGCCTCTCAGCCGCAAGAGCTTTCCCAAGCAGTTCGTGCCCCTCATCGGTGACAAGAGCCTGCTGCAACTGACCCTGGAGCGCGTTGCCCCGCTCGGCTCGCGCGTGCTGGCGGTGGCGTCGGACGACCATCGTTTCCTGGTGGGGGACGTCTACCGGCTCGCCAAGGCCAAGGGCACCGTGATCCTGGAGCCCGCCGCGCGCAACACGGCTGCCGCCATGGCGTTGGCGGCGCTGCACGCGGCGGAGGATGAATTCCTCTTGTTCTGCCCCGCCGACCACCACATCCCCGACGCCGAGGCCTTCCGTCGCACGATGAACGAAGGCCTGAGCGCCGCCGCATCGGGCGCCATCGTGACCTTCGGCGTCGTCCCCACCTTCCCCAGCACCGCCTACGGCTACATCCGCCAGGGCGCGCTGCGGCCGGACGGCAGCCTGCAGGTGGCGCAGTTCGTGGAGAAGCCGGACGCGCCGCGCGCGCAGGAGCTGCTGCTGGCGGGCGACGCGCTGTGGAACGCCGGCATCTTCCTCGTGCAGGCTCGCTTCCTGGTCGAGGCGCTGGACGAACACGCGCCCGACATCCTCGCCTCCTGCCGCGCCGCCATGGCCGCCGCGACTTCGGACGAAGGCCTCGCCAATGCCGGCGGCCCCTCCTTCCTGCGCCCCGGCGCCTCTGAATTCGCGTCCTGCCGTTCGCAGAGCATCGACTACGCGGTCATGGAACGCCACGAACAGGTCGCCGTGCTGCCGTTCCGCGGCCAGTGGAGCGACGTGGGCAGCTGGAATGCCGTGGCCGACCTGGCCCCGGCCGATGGCGACGACAACCGCCTGCAAGGCCAGGGCTGGGCCCTGAACGCCCGCAACACCTTCGTCCACGCCCCGCATCGCCCCGTGGTGGCGGTCGGCACGCAGGACCTGCTGATCATCGACACGCCCGATGCCGTGCTGGTGGCGCACCGCAGCTGCGCCGAGCAGGTGAAGGACGTGGTCGCCCGGCTGGAGTCCATCAACTCCGCTCAGGCCACGTTCCACCGCAAGGTGGTGCGTCCCTGGGGCTGGTACGACAGCGTCGACGCGGGCGAGCGTTTCCAGGTCAAGCGCATCGGCGTCAAGCCGGGCGCGTCGCTCAGCCTGCAGAAGCACCACCACCGCGCCGAACACTGGGTGGTGGTCCGCGGCACCGCGGAAGTCACGCGCGGCAGCGAGGTCTTCCTCCTCAGCGAGAACCAGTCCACCTACATCCCGATCGGGGAGGTGCACCGGCTGCGCAACCCCGGGAAGATGGAGCTGGAGATGATCGAGGTGCAGTCCGGCGCCTACCTCGGCGAGGACGACATCGTCCGGCTCGAGGACACCTACGGCAGGAGCTGAGGGGAAGCCCTCTCTCCGTCATCCCCGCGGAGGCGGGACCCAGAGCTTTCATGCACCCGAATCGGAAGCCCTGGGTTCCCGCCTCCGCGGGAATGACGAACAAGATCAGGCCTTGCCCACCAGCCGCAGCACGCCCAGCCACTGCTGCGACCAGAACCCGCGGCCGTAGTCGCGGCCCTTCTCCACCTGGTCGCGCACGCCCGTGGGATCCCAGCGCAGCTCGAAGTTCGCCGTGCCGAACATCACATCCCACCAGGGCAGCAGCACGCCGAAGTTGTGGCCGCCCAGCGCCGGGCTGCGCCCCTTGCGCAGCAACTCGCCCGAGGCGTTGCGCTCGTGGCCGATGCCGATGCTGTGGTGCAGGCGGTGGAAGCGCGGGCTGATCCACAGCCGCTCGCCGATGCGGCCGAAATGCAGGCGCACGTTGGCGTGCTGCAGGCTTTCACTGAGCTGGGCGATGGCGACGATGGCGACGAACTGGCCCGGGCCCACGCCGATCAGCTGGCCCAGCACCACCAGCAGGCTGTCGCGCAGCAGGTCGTCGAGCAGGTGGTTGCGGTTGTCGCTCCACATCGTCATCTGGCGCTGCGAGTGGTGCAGCGAATGCAGGCTCCACCACCAGTTGAGACCGTGCTGGCCGCGATGGATCCAGTAGTCCACGAAGTCGAAGACGACGAGATACAGCACGAAGCTGACGAAAGGATGGTCGGTGAACCCCGCCATCACCTGGTCGATGTGCACCGTGCCAACGCCCGCCACGCGCAGCATGCCGAACAAGTCATCGAACAGCGGCTCCACGCTGAAGAACAGGGCGACGCGGAA
>JAJNBO010000390.1 GCA_021156245.1 Ramlibacter sp.
CGATGCCGCCCCAGGTGCGGTGCATCAGCCAGCCGATGTAGGTGGCGAGCTGCTGCGCCTCCGGCCCCGGCAGCAGCATGCAGTAGTTCAGCGCATGCAGGAACCGGCGCTCGGAGATCCAGCGTTTCTCCTCCACCAGCTCGCGATGCATGATGGCGATCTGCCCGGCCGGCCCCCCGAAGCTGATGAAGCCCAGCTTGGTCCAGAACTTCAGCGCTTCGGCGAACGGCACGGGCGAGATGCTCGCCGCTTCGCCGGCCCGCGGGATGTCGATGGCGCTCATGCGGCCCTTTCCGTGTCGTGCGCCACCCAGCGGTGGCTTTCCCCCTGTCCATCCTGGCACCACGCATACAGGGCGTCGTAGAGCGGCAGCGCCGCCTGCAGCATCGCGTGGTCGTCCGCGTGCAGGCGCGACAGTCCCAGCGACAGCGCCAGCAGCCCGGCGGACTGCGGCGCCAGCCCGAGCCGGTCGGTGTCCGCGCCCCGCACGATGGTGGCCAGCACGTGCAGCGCCGGATCGTCGATCCCGAAGGCCTTGAGCAGGGCGTCGAAGCTGCACCGCTCCCACTCGTGCGTGATCGGCGCCCCCGGGATGTCGTACGCAACGGCTGCGAGCCGGCGCGCTTCCGCCATCACCTCGTCGGTGGGCACGTAGAAGAATTCGGCGCGAGGATCGATGAAGCGCTGCACGAGCCAGGGACAGGCGATGCGGTCGATCTTCGGCCGCGCGCGCGTGATCCAGCGCGACGCACGTTCGCCCGTGACGCCGAGGTCCGGGCGCTTGCGGATGCGCGGCAGCGGCTGCTCGCGCCAGCGGGCGATGTCCTGCAGCCGGTCGGCCCCCGGCTCGCCGCCCTCGATGCCGCCCTGCAGGAGGCGGGCGTCCCAGCCGGCGGCACGCAGGATGCGGGTGGCGTCCTCGCTGAGGTTGTGCCCGTAGCGGCAGTAGACGACCACCTCGCGCGGCGGCTGGCTGCGCGCGAACGCCTCCACCTCGTCGGGCGGGCAATGGATGGCGCCGGGCAGCAGGCCCGGGCTGTCGGCGAACACCTGGGGCCGGCGGACGTCGAGCAGCAGCGTGCCGGCGCGGCCAAGGCGCGCGCGAAGATCGGATGGGGAAATGGAAGGCAGGGCGGTGTCCACGGGTTCACTCCATGACGAAGTTGCCAGCGCTTGGACGGGACACCGTCTATCCGTGAGGGACCGGGAGGCTGTCTTCCCGATGGCCACCATCGTACGCTATCCGCGCTCGAACTTGAAGACCGCGGTGCTGGCGGTGACGTTGGGCAGGAAGCGCCGCTCCTCGCCGTCCTGCAGGCCGAACGAGTCCAGGACCGTCAGCCGGTTCTTGGTGGCCAGCACTTCGAAGTCCTTGAAGGTGCCCACGCGGATGTTGGGGGTGTCGTACCACTGATAGGGCAGTCGCTTGGTCACCGGCATGCGGCCGCGCACGATGGAAAGGCGGTTCGGCCAGTGCGCGAAGTTGGGGAAGGCCACGATGCCGAGCTTGCCCACCCGCGCCGTCTCGCGCAGCATGGTTTCCGCGTTGCGCAGGTGCTGCAGCGTGTCGATCTGCAGCACGACGTCGAAGCTGTCGTCGTCGAAGATGGACAGACCCTGGTCCAGGTTCAGCTGGATCACGTTGACGCCGCGCTTGACGCAGGCCAGCACGTTCTCGTCGGCCAGTTCGATGCCGTACCCGGTGCAACCGCGCTCGCGCTGCAGGTGGTCCAGCAGCGCGCCGTCGCCGCAGCCGAGGTCCAGCACGCGCGCGCCGTGAGGTACGAGGCGGCCGATGGATTGGATGGTGGCGCGATCGCTCAAAGCACGGCTCCCGCGGGCAGTTCACGCACCGGCGGCGCGGGCTCCACCCACTCGTGGGCGATGCGGTCGAAGTAGGAGCGCACCACGGACAGGTAGCGCGGGTCTTCCAGCAGGAAGGCGTCGTGCCCGTGCGGCGCGTCGATCTCCGCGTAGCTGACGTCGCGGCGGTTGTCGAGCAGCGCCTTGACGATCTCGCGGCTGCGCGCCGGCGAGAAGCGCCAGTCGGTCGAGAAGCTGACCAGCAGGAACCTGGCGGCAGCGATGGCCAGCGCCTTGGCGAGGTTGCCGCCGTGCCGGCTGGCCGGATCGAAGTAGTCGAGCGCGCGGGTGATCAGCAAGTAGGTGTTGGCGTCGAAGTACTCGCTGAACTTGTCGCCCTGGTAGCGCAGGTAGCTCTCGATCTGGAACTCGATGTCCTGCGTCGTGTACTGGAGGTCCATCCCCTGGCGCAGCTGGCGACCGAACTTCTCGTTCATCACGTCGTCCGAGAGGTACGTGATGTGGCCGATCATGCGTGCGATGCGCAGGCCGCGCTTGGGCACCACGCCGTGTTCGTAGAAGTGGCCGCCGTGGAAGTCGGGGTCGGTCACGATGGCGCGGCGCGCGACCTCGTTGAAGGCGATGTTCTCGGCGTTCAGGTTCGGGGCGCTGGCGATCACCACGGCATGCCGCACGCGCTGCGGATGCTGCAGCGTCCACGACAGCGCCTGCATGCCTCCCAGGCTGCCGCCCATCACGGCCGCGAGCGTCTGGATGCCGAGGCCGTCGAGCAGGCGGGCTTGCGCGTCGACCCAGTCCTCGACCGTGACGACGGGGAAGTCCGCGCCGTAGACGCGCCCGGTGTCGGGATTGACGTGCATCGGCCCGGTCGAGCCGAAGCAGGAGCCCAGGTTGTTGACGCCGATGACGAAGAAGCGGTCGGTGTCCACCGGCTTGCCCGGGCCGATCATCGTGTCCCACCAGCCTTCGGACTTCTCCTGGCCCGGGTAGACGCCGGCCACGTGGTGCGACGCGTTGAGCGCGTGGCAGATCAGCACCGCATTGCTGCGATCGGCATTGAGGGTGCCGTAGGTCTCGTAGGCCAGCGAGTAGTCGCGGATGGAGGCGCCGCTGCGCAAGGCGAGCGGTGCGTCGAACTGCATGGACCGTGGAGTGGCGATCAGCGTCATGGCAACAAAAAACCCGGCCCCGCTGCGGCGGGCCGGGTCTCGGCCTGTCTTTAGCAGCCTTTATTGAGCGCCCGCAAGCGAGGCAAATCGGCGCTGGGGGAAGTATATCGTTCCGTCATCCCCGCCTCCGCGGGGATGAGGCTAGAAAAACGCCAAGACCCCCAGCACCAGGAAGATCACCGCCCCGATCGTGTGAACCAGCTTGATCGGCACCTGCCGCATGATCCGCTCGCCCAGCCAGACCACCGGGGCGTTGGCCAGCATCATGCCGAGCGTCGTGCCCGCCACCACGGCGGCCCAGGCGTCGAAGCGGGCGGCCAGCATCACGGTGGCGACCTGGGTCTTGTCACCCATTTCGGCGAGGAAGAAGGCCACCAGCGTGGTGAGGAAGACGCCGTAGCGCGGGGCCTGGTCGACCTCGCCTTCGTCCAAC
>JAJNBO010000391.1 GCA_021156245.1 Ramlibacter sp.
TTCGGCACCATGATCGACACGCACACGGCCGACGGGCTGAAGGTGGCGCGCGAGCACCTGCAAGCCGGCGTTCCGATGATCGTGCTGGAGACGGCGCTGCCGATCAAGTTCGCCGCGACCATCGTCGAGGCCCTGGGACGGGAGCCGGACCGGCCGGCCAGGTTCGCCGGGATCGAGCAACTGCCCAAGCGCGTGACCGTCCTGCCCGCCGATGCGCAGCAGGTCAAGCAATTCATCGCGGCGCACTGCGCATGAAAGTCGTAGGCTTCGCCGGATTCTCCGGCTCGGGCAAGACCCACCTCGTCGAGCAGCTGATCCCGGCGCTCAAGCTGCGCGGGCTGCGCGTCTCGGTGGTCAAGCACGCCCACCACGACTTCGACATCGACCATCCCGGCAAGGACACGTACCGCCACCGCGAAGCGGGCGCCTTCGAGGTGGTCGTCGCCTCGGACCGTCGGCTGGCGCTGATCCGCGAGTTCGAGCAGCCTGCCACGCTGAGCGTGCACCATTTGCTGGCCGAGCTGTACGACGGCGTCGACTGGGTGCTGGTGGAAGGATTCAAGAGCAGCAACCTGCTGAAGGTCGAAGTCTGGCGCGCCGACGCAGGCAAGCCGGCGCGGTATCCGGACGACGACTTCGTCGTGGCGATCGCCACGGATTCCGCGGACCGCCTGCCGCAGGAAACGATCCGTCCCGTGCTGGACCTGAACGCGCCCGACGCGCTGGCCGAGTGGCTGGTCGAGAACGGCGACCGGTTCGAATACCACCCGGATCACTACGCATGAACACCCCCCGGCCACCGCTGCGAAGCCTGGACGAGGCGATGGAGAGCCTGCTGTCCCATGCCTCGCCGTTGCCGCCGGAGAGCGTTTCGACCGTCGAGGCCGACGGCCGCGTCCTGGCGGAGGACCTGGTGTCCTCGCTGCAGGTGCCGCCGCAGGACAACAGCTCGATGGACGGCTACGCCGTGCGGCGTGGCGAGATCGCCGACGAGGGCGTGCCGCTGCCGGTCAGCCA
The DNA here is from genome assembly GCA_021156245.1 of Ramlibacter sp. Classification (GTDB taxonomy): domain Bacteria; phylum Pseudomonadota; class Gammaproteobacteria; order Burkholderiales; family Burkholderiaceae_C; genus Ramlibacter. Next base: position 1,018 of record JAJNBO010000391.1, read on the forward strand.
GCGCATCCCCGCCGGCTCGGCGCCGCAGCCGCTGCAGCCCGGCACGATCGCCCGCATCTTCACGGGTGCGCCCGTTCCCGCAGGGGCCGACGCCGTCGTCATGCAGGAAGACACCGAAGCACTGGACGACGGCCGCGTCCGCATCCAGCGCGTGCCGTCGGAAGGCCAGTGGATCCGGCGCAGCGGCGAGGACATCACCCGCGGCAGCACGGTGCTGGCGCGCGGCGAGCGCCTCGGCCCCGCCGCGCAGGGGCTGGCGGCCAGCATCGGACGCGACCGCCTCCAGGTGGCACGGCGGCCGCGCGTGGCGCTGTTCTCCACCGGGGACGAGCTGGTCATGCCGGGGCAGGTGGCGCCGGAGGCCATGAAGCCGGGCGCGATCTACAACTCCAACCGCTTCTTCCTGCGCAGCCTGCTGCTGCGCCTGGGCTGCGAGGTGCAGGACCTCGGCATCGTGCCGGACGTCCGCGAGGCGACGGTGCAAGCCCTGCGCGAGGCGGCGCGCACCAGCGACCTGATCCTCACCAGCGGCGGCGTGTCGGTCGGCGAGGAGGACCACATCAAGCCGGCGGTGGAGCAGCTCGGCTCACTGGACCTGTGGCAGATCGCGATGAAGCCGGGCAAGCCCTTCGCGTACGGCCGGGTCGGCGACGCGCATTTCATGGGGCTGCCGGGCAACCCGGTCTCGAGCTTCGTCACCTTCCTGCTGCTGGTGCGGCCCTTCCTGCTGAAGCTGCAGGGCGCTTCCCAGCTGCACCCCAGGGCGCTGCAACTGCCGGCGCACTTCGACCTGCAGCGCCCCGACAAGCGCCGCGAGTTCCTGCGCGTGCGCCGCGATGCGCAGGGCGGCCTGGAGCTCTTCCCGAACCAGAGTTCGGGCGTGCTGACATCGACGGTGTGGGCCGACGGCCTGGTCGACAATCCGGGCGGACAGGCGATCCGGCGGGGCGACCTCGTGCGCTTCCTGCCGCTGGCGGAGTGGCTGGCATGAACATTCGCGTTCGTTATTTCGCGTCGATCCGCGAAGCGATCGGGCAGGGCAGCGAGACGGTCGAATCCCGCGGCGAGACGCTGGCCGCCTTGCGCGACGAGCTGATCGCCCGCGGCGAGCCGTATGCGTCGGCGCTGGCGCGTGGCAAGTCCGTGCGCATCGCGCTGGACCAGGACATGAGCGACGAGTCCGCCGCGCTGCGCGATGGCTGCGAGGTCGCCTTCTTCCCGCCCGTCACCGGCGGGTAACTCAGTCGCGCGCCAGGCGCAGGCCGATCCGCGGATCCCGCCGCTCCGGTTCGTAGCGGTTGCGGATGGCGCAGCGCACGTAGTTCACTTTCCCGTCCCACGATCCGCCCCGGATGACGTACTTCGGCTCGGGCCGGTCCCCGCCGTACGGCGTGACGAAGTGCGTCTGGGTCCACTCCCAGACGTTGCCGCTCATGTCGAGCGCGCCCAGTCCGTTGGGTCGCTTCGTGCCGACGGGGTGCGTCATGTTGCCGGCCTCCGCCTTGTTGAACCAGGCGACCTGCGCCACTTCGTCCGGCAGCGACGTGCCGGCGTAGGTTTCGTCCTTGCCACCGCTGCGGCAGGCGAATTCCCATTCGGCTTCGGTCGGCAGCCTCCACGCACCGGGCCCGGCCGCGTTCAGGCGGCGGATGAATTCCTGCGCCTCGTTCCACGAGACCATTTCCACCGGGTGCGCATCGCCGGTGAAGCGCGCGGGCGCGGTGCCCATCACCGCGCGCCACTGCGCCTGGGTCACCTCGGTCTTGCCGATGTGGAACTCCTTGACGCACTGGCGCAACACCGGGCGCTCGTGCTTCTCGCCGGTTTCGCTGCCCATTGCGAAGCAGCCGGCCGGCACCCGCACCGTCTCGATGGCGGGGGCCTGGGCGTGCGCCAGCGCCGCTGCGGCCAGCGGCAGCGCGGCAATCCATTTTCCCTGCTTCATTCCCGTCCTCCATGCCGGCGTCTGCGCGCCTGCCAGCCACTGTAGGTGAAAATGCATCCGTGCCCGCGCGCGTATCGATCCAGACCCATGACTTCGACCTTTCGGCCGAGGTAGCGGCGTTGCGCGGCGACGACGCGGGTGTTGGCGCCATCTGCAGCTTCATCGGGACGGTGCGAGACCGCAACGACGGCAGCGACGTCAGCGCGATGGAGCTGGAGCACTATCCGGGCATGACGGAGAAGGCGATCGAGTCGATGATCGACGAAGCCTTCGCCCGCTTCGACATCCGCGGAGTTCGCGTCATCCATCGCGTGGGGCCGCTGCAGGTGCAGGACCAGATCGTGCTGGTTCTCGTGACTTCGTCGCATCGCGGAACCAGCTTCCAGGCGTGCGAGTTCCTCATGGACTACCTGAAGACCCAGGCGCCCTTCTGGAAGAAGGAGCGCACGCCTTGCAGCGCTGGGGGATCCGGAGCGGCAACCTCTGAGGGTTTCGCTCGTCACGGATTTAACGCAGAAGGCGCAGAACGAAGACAAAAGACGCAAAAGAAACCAAACAAGGTTTTCGGTTTCTTTTGTCTTCCGTTTTGAATTCGTTCTGCGTCTTCTGCGTTGAAAGAACAGTGGTGCGCCGCCTCGGTGGCGGAAAGCTACTTCGGCGTGAACCCGCTCGACTTGATGATGCGGTCCCAGCTCTGGGTGTAGCCCTTCACGCGGTGGGTGAAGGCCGCTTGCGGCTGGTAGGCCACCGTCAGGCCCATCGCGGTGAGCTGGTCGCGCACTTCGGGCATCGCGATCACGCGCGCCAGCGCCTGGTTGAAGCGGTCCAGCACCGGCTGCGGCGTGCCGGCCGGGGCGAACAGGCCGTAGTACGGCAGCGCGAAGGTGGGTACGTCGGGCAGGATGGCCTGGCGCTTGTCGCCGATCACCGCCACGATGCGCACCTTGCCCGCCTTGTGGTTCTCGATGAAGTCGGGTATGGACGCGACGCCGGCCTTGATCTGGTTGCCCAGCATGTCGGCCATCATGGGCGCGCTGCCGCGGTACGGCGCCGCCTGCACGTCCAGCTTGTACTTCGCGCCGATCATGCTGACCATGAACTCGGGGATCGACGCCGGCGCGGGCACGCCGATCGTGTCCTTGCCGCCGTTGCCCTGCACGAAGCGCACGTACTCCGCCACCGACTTCGCGGGCGTGCCGCCGGACACCGCCAGCGCGTTGGCGAAGGTGGCGAAGCCTGCGACCGGAACGAAATCGGTCGCCGGGTCGAAGCCCGGGTTCTTCGTCACCAGCGGCAGGATCGAGATCGAGTGGTCGTGGCTCAGGAACAGGGTGTGGCCGTCGGGTGCGGCCGCCTTCAGCGCCTGCGCCGCGATCTGGCCGCCGGCGCCGGCCCGGTTCTCCACCACCACCGGCGCCCCGAGCTGGTCCTTCAGCTTGTCGGCCAGCGTCCGCGCGATGGCGTCGGTGCCGCCGCCGGGCGGGAAGCCGACCAGGATGCGCACCGGCGCGGTGCCCTGGGCCTGGGCGACGCCGCAGGCGAGAGTGGCGAGGGCGGCCAGGAAGAGACGGCGCAGGGGACGGAAAGAGGTGTTCGCTTGCATCCCGGCAGCATAGCCGGGCCTGCGTCAGGCCGCCTGACGCGGGGCTGGCGCGCCCGGCGGAACGAAGGCGGCGCGCGCGTCGTCCTCCAGTTCGCCGGTCAGCAGCTGCAGCAACTCGAGCAGCTGCTCCTGCTGCTCGCGGCCGAGCGGGGCCATCAGGCGCTTGTAGGCCTTCTCGGCGGGCTTCTGGGCCTGCGCCAGCACGTCCTCGCCGGCGGCCGTGAGGGCCACGACCATGTTGCGCCGGTTGGTCTCGGCCGGGCAGCGGGTGACCAGGCCGCGGGCCTGCAGGCCGCGCAGCACGCGCAGCACCGTCACCTTGTCAAAGCCCAGCGCGCGCGCCAGGCTGGACTGGCCGAGGCCCGGGTGCGCCTGCAGGACCGTGAGCACGCCGAACTGCGCCGGGGTCAGGCCGAGGCCCTTGCACTCGTCCTCGAACACGGCGGCCGAAATCTGGTGCGCGCGGCGCAGCAGGAAGCCCGG
>JAJNBO010000392.1 GCA_021156245.1 Ramlibacter sp.
CGCTTGCTCGTTGAGCAGGCGCAGCGAGGACAGCTGGTCCTCCACCTCGCGGAAGGCGACCAGCACTTCGCCGCGATAGCGGGCCAGCGCCGCGTCCATTTCGGCCACCGCCTGCTGCTTCGCCGCTTCGCGGCGGCCGCCGTCGAAGATCGGCAGCGACAGCAGGGCGTTGACCGACCATGCACGGGCGGACCAGCGCAGCAGGTCGCCCAGTTCCAGCGACGCGAAGCCGCCGTCTCCGGTCAAGGCCAGGCTCGGGAACCACGCCGCTCCCGCGACGCCGACGCGCGCCTGCGCGGCGAGCAGGGTGGATTGCGCGGCGGCGACGTCGGGCCGGCGGGCCAGCACCGTCGCCGGCACGCCAGCCGGGATCAGGGGCACGTCGGCCTTCCACTCGCCGGGAGCGAGCGAGAACCGGGATGCGGCCTCGCCCACCAGCACGGCCAGTGCGTGCTCCAGCGTCGCGCGCTGGCGGTCGAGGGCCAGCGCGTCCGCTTCCGTCGCGGCCACCTCCGCCTGCACGCGCACCACGTCCAGTTCGGCCAGGTCACCGGCGGCGTGGCGGCGTTCGGTCAGGCGCAGCGTGCTGCGATGCGCCTGCACCGCCTCGCGCACGATGCCGCGTTCGACGTCGATCGCGCGCAATGCGAGATACACCTGCGCGGTTTCGGCCTGCACGAGGAGGCGCGTGCTTTGCAGCAAGGCTTCGCGGGCCTGCGCGTCCAGGGCCGCTGCATCGCGGCGGCCGGTGGCGCGCCCGAACAGGTCGGGCTCGTAGGCGACTTGAACGCCGGCCTGCCACAGCGTGGCGGGCGAGGGGCCGGCGAAGCTGCCCACCCCCGCCTGCCGGCTCACGTCGGCGCCGAGGCCCACCTGTGGCAGGCGATCCGCATTGGCGGACCGCACCAGCGCGCGCGCCTGCGCCACGCGCGCGGCGGCTTCCTGGATGGAGGTGTTGCGCTCGGCGGCCTGTTCCACCAGCGCGTCGAGCAGCGGATCGCCGAAGGCCTTCCACCAGCGGCCGCGGTCCTGGGCCTCGGCGGGCGCCGCCTGCGTCCAGCGGCCGTCCTCCTTGAAGACGGCGGGCGGCGCCGGCTGCGCGGGCAACTCGGGCAGGGCGGTGGCGCAGCCGGCGAGCAGCAAGGCCGCGGCCAGGGGAAGCAGTCTGGGAATCGTCATGGTCATGCGTCCGAGGAGTGGCGCGGCGCCGCCGGAACCGGGCGCGCATCGGCGCCGCCGGCGAAGCCGTCGAAGTGAGGGGCCTGTCCGTGCTGGCGCAGCGGCCGGTTGCCAGCCAGGCGACGCAGCACGACATAGAACACGGGCGTGAGGAACAGGCCGAAGGCCGTGACGCCGATCATCCCGCTGAAGACGGCGATGCCCATGTCACGCCGCATCTCCGAGCCGGCGCCCGTGGACAGCACCAGCGGCAGTACGCCCATGACGAACGCCAGCGACGTCATCAGGATGGGGCGCAGGCGCAGCCGGCTCGCCTCGATCGCGGCCTGCACCGGTGAGCGTCCGGCGAACTCGAGCTCGCGGGCGAACTCCACGATCAGGATCGCGTTCTTGGCTGACAAGCCCACCAGCACCATCAGCCCGATCTGCGTGAACACGTTGCTCTCGCTGCCGGACAGCCACACGCCCGTCATCGCGGCGAACACGCCCATCGGCACGATCAGGATGATCGCCAGCGGCAGCGTCAGGCTCTCGTACTGCGCGGCCAGCACCAGGAACACCAGCAGGATCGCCAGCGGGAACACCCACATGGCGGAGTTGCCGGCCAGGATCTCCTGGTAGGTGAGCTCGGTCCACTCGAAGGTGATGCCTTGCGGCAGCGTTTCGGCCGCCACCCGCTTGATCGCGTCCTGCGCCTGGCCGGAGGAGAAGCCGGGCGCCGGGCCGCCATTGATGTCGGCGGTGAGGTAGCCGTTGTAGCGCATGGCGCGCTCGGGGCCGAAGCTGGGCTTCACGTTCATGAGCGCGGACAGCGGAACCATCTCGCCGGAGCTGGAGCGCACCTTGAGCGCGCCGATGTCCTCGGCCCGCGCGCGGAACGGCGCATCCGCCTGCACGCGCACGGTGTAGGTGCGGCCGAACTGGTTGAAGTCGTTGACGTACGCGCTTCCGAGGTAGATCGACAGGGTGTCGAAGATGTCCGTCACCGCCACGCCGAGCTGCCGCGCACGCGTGCGATCGATGTCCGCATAGAGCTGCGGCACGTTCAATTGCCAGCTGGTGAACATCCCGGTGAGTTCCGGCGTCTGGTAGGCCTTCGCCATGAAGGCCTTCACCGCGTCGTCCATCGCTTCGTAGCCGAGCGAGCCGCGGTCCTCCAGCTGCAGCTTGAAGCCGCCGGTGGTGCCCAGGCCCTGCACGGGCGGCGGCGGGAACATGACGATGAACGCGTCCTGGATGCCCGCGAAGGCCTGGTTCAACTGCCCGGCGACGGCGCCGCCGCTCTGGTCGGCGCGCTTGCGCTCGTCGAAAGGCTTGAGCATCGCGAAGACGATCCCGGAGTTCGAGCTGTTCGTGAAGCCGCTGATCGACAGCCCGGGGAAGGCGAGGGTGCTTTCCACGTTCGGGTTCTTCTGCGCGATCTCGCCCATGCGGCGCACCACCGCTTCGGTGCGGTCCAGCGTGGCGCCATCCGGCAGCTGCGCGAAGCCGATCAGGTATTGCTTGTCCTGGGCCGGCACGAAGCCGGAGGGCACGACCTTGAACAGGCCGACGGTCGCCACACCGAGCGCCAGGTAGACGCCCAGCATCACGCCCTTGCGCGCCAGCACGCGCTTGACGCCGCCGCCGTAGTTCTCGGCGCCGCGGCGGAACGCGCGGTTGAAGCCGCGGAACAGCCAGCCGAACGCGCGGTCCATGCCGCGCGTGAGCGCGTCCTTCGGGGCGTCGTGGCTGCGCAGCAGCAAGGCAGCCAGCGCGGGCGACAGCGTCAGAGAATTGAAGGCGGAAATGACCGTCGAGATCGCGATGGTCACGGCGAACTGGCGGTAGAACTGCCCGGTGAGGCCGCTGATGAAGGCGAGCGGCACGAACACGGCGACCAGCACCAGGGCGATCGCGATGATCGGGCCCGAGACTTCGCGCATCGCGCGGTAGGTCGCCTCGCGCGGCGTGAGGCCCGCCTCGATGTTGCGCTCGACGTTCTCCACCACCACGATCGCGTCGTCGACGACGATGCCGATCGCCAGCACCAGGCCGAACAGGCTCAGCGCGTTGATCGAGAACCCGAGCAGGTGCAGCACGGCGAAGGTGCCGACCACGGACACGGGCACGGCCAGCAGCGGGATGATGGAGGCGCGCCAGGTCTGCAGGAACAGGATCACGACCAGCACCACCAGCAGGATGGCCTCGAGCAGCGTGTGCACGACCGACTCGATCGAGGCGCGCACGAA
>JAJNBO010000393.1 GCA_021156245.1 Ramlibacter sp.
AGGGCTGGAAGAGGCCCGGCGCCTGGTCGCTGTCGAAGCCTTGCCCATCGTCCCGGATCACGAAGACGGACTCGCCCGGCGCGCCTTCGCCGGGCTCCCTGCCGAACGCGATGTGCGACTGCGGCTGCCTGGAGGAGAACTTCCAGGCGTTGCCCAGCAGGTTCTCCAGCAACTGGCGCAGGAGGGCGCGGTCGCCCGTGACGTGCATTCCCTGCTCGATCTCCGTCACCACCTTTCGCGACGGCTCCGTCTCGCGCAGGCGTGCGATGACCTCGCTCGCCAGCTGGCTCAGGTCGACGGGCTTGCGGTCGATCGGCGCGCGCGTGAGCCGCCCCAGCTCCAGCAGGTGCTGCGTCAGTTCGTCCATGTGCGCCGCGTTCGACTGGATGCGCTTCAGGTAGTGCTGCTGCTTGTCGTTGCCCTGCGCGGCAATGGCGGGTTCCAGCGCCTTGGCAAAACCGGCGATGCTGGCGAGAGGCGCGCGCACGTCGTGCGCCACCGCATACGAGAACGTCTCGAGGTCGCGATAGGCCTGCTCCAGTTGCGCGGTGCGCTCCTGCACATCGCGGTCGAGTCCTTCATTGGCCAGCCGCAGGTCCCGCTGCGCCCGGAACAAGGCACGCGATCGCGCGATGCCCTCCGCCTGCATGCGCGCCAGCACGTGGTACACGCCTGCCAGCCCCACCGTCACCAGCAGGCAAAGCGCCAGCAGCCGCGCGCGCCGCGCATGGAAGCGCGCCAGTGCGTCGTCGCTCGCGGTGGCCACCTTGACCTGCAGGCCGCCGGGCGCGTCAGTTCGGGTGGAGACGAGGTAGGTCCGGCCATCGACCTGCGCCGACCCGCCTGGCCGGGCCAGGTCCGCCAGGGCGGCGAAACCCTCCGCGTCGCCGACGTGGCCGGTGCGGGAGCGCCAGGCCGCGCGAGGCGATCCATCCGCCGCGAGGACGAGGACCACGGTGTCGTCGTGCAGCACCACCGACTGCATGACGCGCAACATGGACGCCGCGGGCGACAGGGCGACGGCCACGGCCTGCTTCTTGCCGTTGCCATCGCCGATGGGAAGGACCAATGGGACCAGAAGGCGACCTTGCGCCTGCAACGGGGGCAACACGGCAAGCCCCGCGCCCGAAGGCGTGCCGGCCAGCAGGCCTGCGCAGATGGCGGGAGACAGCTGCGATGCGGCACGCGCATGCGTGAAGACGCGCCCATCGGGGAGACAGACGCCGAGTTCGTGGAACACGTCATTGGCGCGCAGGCGGTCGGCGATCATCGCGTCGAGCACCGCGTCGCCGCGGCGCTGCACGATCTGCTGGGCCAGCAGGCGGTTGACGGCTTGCGCCGTTCCCAGCACGCGCACTGCATAGTGCTCCACCGCCGTCGCGAGGTTCGCGTCACGCCCGGCGACGGCATCCACCGTCAGCCGATGCTCGTGCGAAGCGTCCTCGATGAACGCGAGCCAGAGCAGCACGCCCAGCGCGATGAACAGCGAGCGCAGGACCCGGCGCCAGCGCCTCGCCAGCCGGTGCAACTGCGCTTCCTGCGGGTCCGCCGTGGTGTTCGTGATTCCCGCCTGTCCCGTGTCTGGACTCATGGCAGCGGAATCTTACCCGTCGAGCGGAAAACGCCGGCGGTGCCAGTTATCGGTTTGCTCCTACATGCCGATTCGCCCCCGGGTGGAAGAGTGGCACTCATGCCCACCTACGACTATGCCTGTGCCAATTGCGGCGAATTCGCCGCCCTGCGGCCCATGTCGCAGCGGCACGAGCCCGCGGACTGCCCGGGTTGCGGCCAGGCTGCGGCACGCGTGATCGGCGGCGTCCCGGCTCTGGCCGGCACCGCTGCCTCGACCCGACGCATGATGGCCGCGACGGAGCGTGCCAACGGCGGCAGCGGCTCGTATCCGAGGATGCGCTGCGGCGGCGCGTGCAGCTGTTGCTGAGGCCCGCGGAGCACGCTGGATCAGCCGGCAGGCCTACAGCCGGACGGGAATCCGCGCACAGGTCCTCGGCAGAAGCGCCGCTGCCGCCGAACGCCGCTTCCGAATGAAATGACTCCATGGCGGACCGGTGTCCGCGCAGGAGCAGTCCATGAAGAAGTTCATCTTGTCCGCGGTCGCCGTCGCCGCGCTTTCCGTTGGCGGCGCTGCCCAGGCCGACCTGATCGACAGCGTCGGGTACGGCATCTCGCGCATCCTCGGCGTGCCCTATGACCCGCAGATCCCGGGGCCCGCGCCGATCGCGCAATACGGCAGCTATCGCGACCAATGGGGCCGCACCGTCTATCTCGGTCCCGACCGCCAACCGGCGTACGTCGAAGAAAACGGGCGCTTGATTCCCTATGGCGCGGTGGCGGGCAACTACGCCGCTGGCCCGGCGCACGACGTGGACGGTGACGGCGTGGAGAACCAGTACGACCGCGCGCCGAACGATCCGCGTTATCGCTGAGGGACGACAGTCCTTCTGATGATGAGAGTCTCTCTTAGGTCTAGTTCGTGGAACACGCCAATGTGCTCAATCTTCAAGGCGCAAAAACATTAGTACTTCGTGCCCGGCCGCGCAGATTGGTTTGGAGTGCCGCGTTCGTCAGACGGCGCGACTGGCAGCGCGTACCTCCAGATGGACGAGGCCTTAGCAGCGTGCAAATTGAAAGGAAGACACATCGCGGCCTTGGCCTGCGACGGCTAGGAGAAATGGAAGTGGCGGTTACGGAACCGCGTTGCGTGTAGCGGACGCCGCCTGGACATCGCATCCACGCCACGGCTCGTCATATCTCGCACGAGCCCGTGAGCCGCGTGCACGCGGAATATATCGTGGACGAGGTCGCCCGGCGAATGCCGTGCCCTTGCTGCCCCCTGGGACCATGTTAACTAGGATTTTACGCAATCCCCAAGGCCACAGTTTTGCGCGCCTTCGGCGCTCACCCACGTGCGGCACTGTGCGGTGGGCATTCGCTGCTCGCGGAGCTGCTTCAGGCGCGGGCGGCGAGGTCAACCAGGCCAACACGCGCGCGCCGTCGGCGACGCCTTGTGCCATCTCCACGTGCCTTGGCAAGAACGTGCGCAGCTGAAGCTCGATCTGGTCTTACGGGAACTGCCGCTCGTAAAACGCGGTGGACGCTAATCCCTTAAAACCGTGCCTTGCATGTCAATGCGCCGACTCTGATCTCAGCTTTCGGCACAAAGCAGACATCGACCGCAGGCCGGCGACTGGTCGCTGTGAGGGCTTACGGACACTCAGCTGGTTCCCGGGAAGGCTCAGAAGGCGGCGATGCCCGTCTGCGCTCGCCCCAGGATGAGGGCGTGGATGTCGTGGGTGCCTTCGTAGGTGTTCACCACCTCGAGGTTGACCAGGTGCCGGGCGACGCCGAATTCGTCGCTGATGCCGTTGCCGCCCATCATGTCGCGG
>JAJNBO010000394.1 GCA_021156245.1 Ramlibacter sp.
CGACATCGAGCAGTACCTCAAGTCGCACGAGCACAAGAGCCTGCTGCGCTTCATCACCTGCGGCAGCGTGGACGACGGCAAGAGCACGCTGATCGGCCGCCTGCTGTACGAGTCGAAGATGCTGTTCGACGACCAGCTTGCCGCGCTGGAAGCGGATTCGCGCAAGTTCGGCACGCAAGGCGAGCAGCTGGACTTCGCGCTGCTGGTGGACGGCCTCGCCGCCGAGCGCGAGCAGGGCATCACCATCGACGTGGCGTACCGCTTCTTCTCCACGGACCGCCGCAAGTTCATCGTCGCCGACACGCCCGGCCACGAGCAGTACACGCGCAACATGGTGACGGGCGCATCGACCGCCGACGTCGCCGTGATCCTGGTGGACGCGCGCAAGGGCGTGCTGACGCAGACGCGCCGCCACAGCTACCTGGTGTCGCTGATGGGCATCCGCCAGGTGGTGGTCGCCATCAACAAGATGGACCTGGTCGGCTACAGCCAGCAGGTGTTCGACAAGATCGTCGCCGAGTACCGTGCCTTCGCCAAGCAGGTGGGGCTGGAGCAGGTGACGGTGGTCCCGGTGTCGGCCTTCAAGGGCGACAACATTGTGGAACCCAGCGAGCAGATGCCCTGGTTCCACGGCACCACGCTCATGGGCTACCTGGAGACGGTGGAGATCGACGAACTGCGGATGCAGAAGACGCCGATGCGCCTGCCGGTGCAATGGGTCAACCGCCCCAACCTCGACTTCCGCGGTTTCGCCGGCACGCTGGCCAGCGGCAAGGTGGAGCTGGGCGAACGCATCCGCGTGCTGCCCTCGGGCAAGGAAAGCACCGTCACGCGCATCGTCACTTTCGACGGCGACCTGCGCCAGGCAGTGGCCGGCCAGGCGGTGACGCTGACGCTGGCCGACGAGATCGACATCTCGCGCGGCAACGTGATCTCCACGGCGCTCGCGCCGGCGGAAGTGGCCGACCAGTTCGAAGCCACGGTGATCTGGATGCACGACGAGCCGCTGCTCGCCGGGCGGCCTTACCTGGTGAAGATCGGCACGCAGACCGTCACGGCATCCGTCACCGACATCAAGTACCAGGTGAACGTGAACACGCTGGAGCACGTGGCGGCCAAGACGCTGGAGCTCAACGCGATCGGCATCTGCAACCTGAGCATGGACCGGCCGGTCGCCTTCGACCCGTACGCGGAGAACCGCGAAACCGGGGGCTTCATCGTCATCGACCGGCTGACCAACAACACGGTCGGCGCGGGGCTGCTGCACTTCGCGCTGCGCCGCAGCCACAACATCCACATGCAGCACGTGGACGTGAACAAGGAAGCGCGCGCGCGCCTCATGGGCCAGAAGCCCTGCGTCCTGTGGTTCACCGGCTTCTCAGGCTCCGGCAAGTCCACCATCGCCAACATGGTGGAGAAGCAGCTGCATGCGATGGGCCGCCCGACGTACCTGCTGGACGGCGACAACGTGCGGCACGGCCTGAACAAGGACCTGGGCTTCACCGACGCCGACCGGGTGGAGAACATCCGCCGCGTCGCCGAAGTGGCGCGCCTGATGGTGGACTCGGGCCTGATCGTGCTGACCGCCTTCATCTCGCCCTTCGAGGCCGAGCGCGAGATGGCGCGCAGCCTGCTCGGCGAAGGCGAGTTCATCGAGATCTTCGTGGACACGCCGCTGCACGTTGCAGAGCAGCGCGACGTGAAGGGCCTCTACAAGAAGGCGCGGCGTGGCGAGCTGAAGAACTTCACCGGCATCGATTCACCGTACGAGCGGCCGACGAATGCGGCGCTGGTGGTGGACACCACGCGCGTCACGCCGGAGCAGGCGGCCGCCCAGGTGCTGGAACTGCTGCGCGCCGGCGGCTACTTTCAGGCCTGAAGCCGCTCGCGCGCGGCGATCGCCAGCGCCTGCCGCGCGGGCTCGTCCCGCGCGAGCTGCAGGATGGCCTCGGCCCAGGCGTTCGGCCGCATCGGCAGCACCATGCCATCGATGCCGGGCCGCACGAACCCGCCACAGGCGCCCGCCGCCGCGTAGATGCCGGCGGCGCCGGCCCGCGTGATGTCGAAGAACTTGGTGCAGGAGCGCGCGCGGTTGAACGGCAGCTCCAGCAGCGGCGCCAGCCCGATGTGGCGTCCCGGCTGGTCGAGGAAGGCCTCGTAGGCCGGCCACTTCATCGGGTGGACGACCGTCACGCGCGGCAGCCCCCGGTAGAGACGGTAGGTGTCCTGCCCGCCGATGATCTCGAACACCACCCGCGGGTCCTGCTGCTGCACCAGCTCCATCACCGGGTACAGCCACCGGATCTCCGCCTGGTGCGACGCGCTGCCGTGATAGAAGACGCGGCACACGCCTGTGGTGCCGGGCAACGGTTGCGGGTCGACGCGCAGCGGCGACCAGTCCGCATACTTCTGCTGCAGCCACGCGGTGGACACCCAGAGCTGCGCCTGCTGCGTCTGCAGCCACGAGCGATGCCGCGCTGCCTGCCGGTACAGCTTGTAGCGGTAGCGCCATGGCATGCCGGCCCAGGTGACCGGGTCCAGCACGTCGTCGTCCATGAAGAAAACCACGCGCGCGAGCCGCCCGCGCTCGGCCTGCACCCGCCGCCGCCACTGCGGCGGGATGTAGCGCACGAAGACCACCACCGCGCCCGCGAGGCTCGCCTCGGGCGGCATCTCGTCGAAGCGGCAGCGGTGCACGCGCCGCCCCTGCCCCGCGCAGGCGGGCGCCACGAAGTAGTCGGTGGAGGGATTGGCGCGCTCCTCCACGAGGTACACGTCCGCGCCGGGCGGCAGGACCTCCAGCGACACGGCGGTCCTCAGGAGTGCCACGGCGGCTCCACCAAAGGCGCGTGGCTGAGGGAGAAGTCGGGACGCTCCAGGCTCAGGTTGGGGTTGTAGAACGGGTCGCGCCCGAGCACGTGGCTCCAGCGGCGCCGCATCCATGCGGCCTCGCTACGCGCGCGGCGCAGCTGTTGCCGCGTGAGGTCCTTGCCGCGCGACACCGACTCGTGATGCACCAGCAAGGCCTGCGGCGTCCAGACGACGCGGTCGCCGGCCTCGCGTACGCGAAGGCAATAGTCCACGTCGTTGAAGGCGACCGGCAGGCGCGCTGCGTCCAGGCCGCCGAGGGCGAGATAGCGGCTGCGCCACGTCAGCAGGCAGGCCCCCGTCACCGCCGAATACTCCTGGGCGACGATGGCGCGATCGCAATAGCCCGGATCGGTGGAGCGCAGGAACGCGTGCGCGTGATTGGCGACCCCGCCCACGCCGACCAGGTCACCGGCGTGCTGTACGAGTCCGTTCGGATACAGGAGCTTGGCGCCCACGACCCCGACACCCGCCTGCAAAGCCTGTGCCACCATTTCGTCCAGCCAGTCCGGCTGCATGACTTCCGTGTCGTTGTT
>JAJNBO010000395.1 GCA_021156245.1 Ramlibacter sp.
GGGGTGCCGGCTCGGGTGGGGGGGCCGGCTTGGGTGCAGGTGCTGGTGCTGGGGCAGGTGCTGGTGCAGGGGCTGGTGCTGGTGCTGGTGGTGGGGGTGGGGGCGGTGGGGGCGGTGGGGGGGGTGGCGGCGGTGGTGGCGGTGGCGGGGGCGGCGGCGGCGGCGGCGGCGGTGGAGGAGGTGCCGGTTGCGGCGCCGGCGCTGCAGCCTTCGCGTGCTTGCCCGGGTTGGCCAGGCGGTCGGCGAGCAGCTCGTTCACCTCGCCGAGCCGGCTGCTGGCCTGGTCCAGCGCCTTGCGCACTTCCTCGTGGAATTCCTGCTGCGTGTAGCGGTCGCCGAACGTCTGGTCGAGCGCGGCGTCGAGCGGGGCGATCGCGTACTGCTTGTACAAGGCGCTGCCGGAGCCGACGGCCTCGGCCACCAGCTTGTTCACCGCCTTCTGGGTGTTTTCCAGCCGCTGGTCCCAGCGGTCCTGGATCCCGTTCACGTCGAAGCCTTTCAGCTCCTTCATGCGGCGGGCGATGCGTTCCCGCACCGCCTCGATCTCGGCCTTCTCGTGGGCGCCCCCCGGACCGGCCGTCTTGCCATTGGACATGCAGCACTCCTCCTGCAGCCTCGCACTGTAACAGCGGCAGGGGTGGATGCGAGCGCGACACGATGACGGCAGAATCGGCCGATTCGTTCCAGCCTGTTCACCAATGGCCAGTTCCGCCGCCTCGCAGGAAATGCAGTTCTTCAGCGTCCTCATGCGCTGCGGCAGCCTCGCCGCGGCGGCGCGCGAACTGCAGGTCAGCCCGCCCGCCGTGAGCAAGCGGCTGGCCGCGCTGGAGGCGCGGCTGGGCGTGAGCCTGCTGCACCGGACGACGCGGCGGCTGGCGCTCACCCACGAAGGCGAGACCTACCTCGCGCAGGCGCGCCGCATCCTGGGCGAGATCGACGCGCTGGAACGCGAGCTGCAGGGCGCGCGCTCCGAGCCCAGCGGCCTGCTGCGGGTGAACGCGACGCTGGGCTTCGGCCGCATGCACGTGGCGCCGGCGATCGCCACCTTCGCGCGTGCCCATCCGAAGGTGGAAGTGCAATTGCAGCTGTCGGTGAACCCGCCGCCGCTCTCGGAAGACGCGTTCGACGTCTGCGTGCGTTTCGGCGAACCGCCGGATGCGCGCGTCGTCGCGAGGCTGCTGGCGCCCAACCGGCGTCTGCTGTGCGCATCGCCCGCGTACCTGCAACGCCATGGCGCGCCGCGCACGCCGCACGACCTGGCCGGCCACAACATCATCGCCATCCGCCAGGGCGACGAGGCCTTCGGCCTCTGGCGGCTGCGTTCCGGCAAGCGGACGGAGAGCGTGCGGGTGCGGGGCAACCTGGGCACCAACGACGGCGAGATCGCGGTGAACTGGGCGCTGGCCGGCCTCGGCCTTGTGCTGCGCGCCGAGTGGGACATCGCGCGCTACCTGCGCAGCGGGCGCCTGCGGCAGGTGCTGGACAACTGGCAGGCGCCGCCGGCCGACATCCATGCGGTCTATCCGGTGCGGCACCAGGCAACGGCGCGCGTGCGCGCGTTCGTGGACCACCTCGCGACGCATTTCTCGACGGGATTGCCGACGTAACGGCCCGTCACAGGATCAGCATCGCCCTGAAGTCGTTGACGTTCGTATGCGTCGGTCCGGTGACCACCAGGTCGCCCAGTGCACTGAAGTAGCCGTACGCGTCGTTGCGCGACAGGAAGGCATCCACCTTCATGCCCTGCGCCACCGCGCGCTGCAGCGTGTCGGGCGCGACGAAGGCGCCGGCGTTGTCCTCCATGCCGTCGATGCCGTCCGTGTCCGCCGCCAGCGCCCACACGCCCTGCTGCCCTTGCAGCGCCTGCGCCAGACCCAGGCAGAACTCGCCGGCCCGGCCACCGCGGCCACGCGGCGTGCCCTCCGGCTGCTTGCGCACCGTCACGGTCGTCTCGCCGCCGGAGAGCACGACGCACGGGCGGCGGAAAGGCTGCGCGCGCAAGGCGACAGCACGGGCCAGCGCGGCGTGCACCTTGCCGACCTCGCGCGACTCGCCTTCCATCTCGTCGCTCAGGATGTGCGCGTCCAGTCCCGCTTCTCGCGCCGCGGCCGCGGCCGCTTCCAGCGACTGCTGCGGCGTGGCGATCATGTGCACCTGCTGGCCGGCGAACACCGCGTCCGCCGGCTTGGGCGTTTCCAGCGCGCCGGATTCCAGCAGCTTGCGGATGGCCGCAGGGACGTCGATCCCGTAGCGGCCGAGGATCGCCAGCGCGTCGGCGCAGGTCGTGGTGTCGGGCACGGTCGGGCCGCTGGCGATGACCGAAGGGTCGTCCCCCGGCACGTCGCTGATCGTGAGCGTCACCACTTGCGCGGGCGCGCACGCGGCGGCGAGCCGGCCGCCCTTGATGCGCGAGAGGTGCTTGCGCACGCAGTTCATTTCCGTGATGTTCGCGCCGGAGTCGAGCAGCTCGCGGTTGATCCGCTGCTTGTCCTGCAGCGTCAGGCCATCGGCGGGCAGCGTCAGCAGCGCCGAGCCGCCGCCGGAGATGAGGCAGAGCACCAGGTCGTCGGCCGTGAGTCCTTGCGCCAGTTCCAGGATGCGCTCGGCCGCGCGCAGCCCGGCTGCGTCAGGCACCGGGTGGGAAGCCTCCACCACCTCGATGCGCTCGCGCACGCCAGCGGGCCGCGGTGGCGTGTGGTGATAGCGGGTGACCACCAGCCCCGACAGCGGCGCGTCTTGCGGCCACAGGGCCTCGACCGCCTGCGCCATGGCGCCGCCGGCCTTGCCCGCGCCCAGCACCAGCGTGCGGCCGCGCGGCGGCGGCGGCAGGAAGGACGCCGTGTTGTGCAACGGCAGCGCCCTGTGCACGGCCGCGCGATAGAGGTGTTCGAGGAAGGCGCGGGGCTGGGTGCGGGGATCGGGCGCGGTCATCCGCGGATTGTCGCCTCAGTCCACCTTCGCGCCGGCCTGGAACCAGCGGCCGACCATGGCCCGCTCGCCATCGGTCATCTGCGTGGCGTTGTTCAGCGGCATCGTTCGCGAAACGACGGACTGCTGGTACACGGCCTGCGCGTGCTGCTTCACGGCCTCGGGCGAGTCGAGGCGCACGTTCTTCATCTGCACCTGCGCGCCATGGCACTGGTAGCAGCGCTGCTCCATCACCTTCTGGACGGCGGCGTAGTCCGCGGGAGCGGACGCCACATTGGCGGCGGCTCGCGTGTCCGGCGCCAGCCACGCGGCCGTCGCAACGATCATCGCGACGCCGACGGCCGCGTACCCAGCCGGGTGGCGATTGCGGCCGAGCTTGTAGCCATGGCGCACCACGAAGAACTGCCGGATGGCGGCGCCCGCGAACATCATCAGCACCAGCACCACCCAGTTGTGCGGGTGCGAGTA
>JAJNBO010000396.1 GCA_021156245.1 Ramlibacter sp.
CATCGTCCAGGTTTCGCTCTCGGCGTACGGTGCGCTGGGGCCTTGGAAGGACCGCCGCGGCTTCGACTCGCTGGTGCAGACGGCGATGGGGTTCAACCTGGCGGAGGCCGAGGCCGCCGGCTCGCCCGACAAGCCGCGCCCGCTGCCCATGCAGATTCTTGACGAGGCCACCGGCTACCTCATCGCTTTCGGCGCCGCGGCAGCCTTGATGCGGCAGCAACAAGAGGGTGGCAGCTGGCATGTGCAGGTCTCGCTCGCGCGCACCGGGCACTGGCTGCGCCAGCTCGGCCGCATCGACAACGGCTTTGACGCCCCGCGTCCGTCGCTGGAGCCGTATCTGGAATACGAGCCCTCCGGCTTCGGCCTGCTCGGCGGCGTGCGCCACAGCGCGAAGCTCAGCAGGACGCCGGCCGCGTGGATGCTGCCTTCGGTGCCGCCGGGTACGCACCCGCCGCGCTGGTAGCGTCCGCCACGGCAGCCGGGAAACGCGCTGACACCGGGACACTCGGTTGGCCTGCGTCTTCCCAACGGCCGCGCCAGCATCATCCGGCCATTCCCAGGATATTGCGCACCTTCGCGGGCGCCGAAAGGTCCACCATGAAACTGAAGATCGCCCTGCTTGTCGGCCTTGCGCTGGCTGGCGCCAACGCGATGGCGTGCTACACCGTCTACGACAGCAACAACCGCGTCGTGTTCCAGTCGCTCGAAGCGCCCGTGGACATGAGCCAGCCGCTGCACGCGGCTCTGGAGCGTCGGTTCGCCAAGGGCTCCAGCATGGTGTTCAACCAGGGCGCCACCTGCTCGCCGGTCACCCTGGCGCAAGTGGCGCGTCCGACCGCGGGCCCGATCCCGGTCAACACGATCCGCATGGAACGCAGCGGCAAGCAGATGACGCCTTCGAGCGAGGCGCCCCTGCTGACGGACCGCGTGACCGCCGTTCGCCAGGGCCTGCCGCACACCGTGGTGGCGGGTGACATCGTGGTGGTGCAAGGCGCAGCCGCCGCCCGCGCCACCGCGAACATGCCCACGATGACCGTGGTCCCCGCGGACACGGCGCTGGCCCGCGCGCCCACCGGCGTGGACACGCGCATGATGGGCGCCGGCCCCGCGCGCGGCAACACCGTCATCACCGAGATGCACAACCCGCCGATGACGATCACGCAGCACGGCTCCAACGTGGTCGTGCAACGCAACTGATTGCGCCCCGCCGCAAGCCCTCGCGCTAGCCCGTCGTGGCCGCGGGCGTGCGGTAGACCAGCACCAGTCCCGCCAGCACCGCGCCCGTGCCCAGCAGGGCCACGGGCGCCATCGTGTGGCCGAACACCAGCCAGTCGAGTGCCGCGGTGCCGGCAGGCACCAGGTAGAACAGGCTGGTGACGTTCACCAGGTTGCCCGCCGCGATCAGGCGGTACAGCAGCAGCGTGGCAACGACCGAGATCACCACGCCCAGCCATCCCACCGTCACCAGCAGTCCGGCGGACCACTCGACGCGCACCGCCTCCAGCGGCAGCAGTGCGGCGCACATCGCCAAGGCCACCGTGTATTGCAGCGGCAGCACCTCCAGTGGAGACTGCTGCAGCCGCTTTTGCATCAGCGTGCCCGCCGTCATGCACCCGAGCGCGAGCAGGGCGCATGCCAGTCCCATGGGCGCCGCTCGCGCTGCGAGCAGGCTGTCCAGCACCACCATTGCCAGACCTGCCAGTGCCAGGCCGAGTCCGGCAAAGCGCTTGCGCTGGAGCGGCCTTTCGGTGCAGGCCAGCGTGGCGAGCGGCTGGACGCCCAGGATGGTCGCCAGCAGTCCCGGCGTCACGCCCCGGTCGAGCGCGAGCAGGTAGAACACAGAGTACCCGCCCACAAGCACGGCGCCCGTTGCAGCGGTGAGCCCGCGCGTGCCCGTACGCGGCCACCACGCGCCGCGCCGCAGCGAGACGAGGGTCAGCACCGCCAGTGCCAGCCCGAACCGCATGCAGAGAAAGGCGAACGGGCTCGCGTGGTCCAGCCCCCATCGGGCGAAGAGCGCGCCGCTGCTCCACAGCAGCACGAAGAGCGTGGTCGGGCCCAGCGAGCCCGCCACTTGAGAAAACGATTGCATGATTCACACCACCTGCGAAAGGAAGACGAATCCCCTGGCCCGCGCATGGCGGCGCCCGGCCGGTCAGGCCGTCGGGGAACGAGGAGGGGTCAGGCGCGCGCCGGAGGCGGCGGGTTGCCGCTGCGCGCAGGAGGTGCGAAGGGAGGGGGATTGCAGGCACGCGCCACCGCGCCCAGCCGCTGGAGCGGACAGGAACGTGCGGAGACGCCGTGCGTGTTCATGCCCGGATGATAGCCGCATGCGCGGGAAAGCGCCGGCTCACGAAGCGGGAGCCGGCCAGGCCGAAACGCCAGGGCACGTCCGCGGCCTTGCTGATGCCGATGCGCGGGCCGACCACGATGTCGTGCCCGCCTTCGGAAGCGCGCACTTCGAACGGCGCCTGGTCGAGGCGATGGCCGTTGAATGCGTGGACGATGCCGAGCGCCTGTCCAAGCTTGCCCGGCCCCGAGCACAGCAGCTTCGCGTCGTGCAGTCCGCGCCGCTCCTGCATGGTTTCGAGGCCGTGCAGCGGCTCGATGGCGCGGATCAGCACGCCGGCGCCGTGCCCTTCTTCCCGGCAGACGAAGTTCAGGCACCAGTGGATGCCGTACGAGCGATAGACATATGCACGCCCCGGCGGGCCGAACATCGCCTGGTTGCGCGGGGTGGGGCCCGAATGGCTGTGCGACGCGGGATCCTCCCGGTCGTAGGCCTCGGTTTCCACGATGCGTCCGCCCACACCGTCGACCAGCAGCACGGCGCCGATCAGCGCCACCGCCATGTCGTGTGCATCGCCGGCAAAGTCCGCCGGCCGCAAGCGCCTAGGCATCGACCGCTTCTTCCTCCACGCTTTCGCCGAGGAAGCCGCCGCTCTGGTGCGACCACAGGCGCGCGTACAGGCCGCCTTGCGCCAGCAGGGACTTGTGCGTGCCTTCCTCGACGATGCGGCCCTGGTCCATCACCACCAGCCGGTCCAGCGCCATGATGGTGGAGAGGCGGTGCGCGATGGCGATCACCGTCTTGCCCTGCATCAGCTCGGTCAGGCTGGCCTGGATGGCCGCTTCGACTTCCGAATCGAGTGCGCTCGTCGCTTCGTCCAGCAGCAGGATCGGCGCATCCTTGAGCATCACGCGGGCGATCGCGATGCGCTGGCGCTGGCCCCCCGACAGCTTGACGCCGCGCTCGCCGACGTGCGCGTCGTAGCCGGTGCGTCCCTGCAGGTCCGACAGCGACTGGATGAACCCGTGCGCCTGCGCCCGCTGCGCGGCCCGCACCATGTCTTCTTCCGTGGCGCTGGGCCGGCCGTACATCAGGTTGTCGCGCAGACGTGTCCTGCGTCACCATGCCGATGCTGGCGCGCAGGCTGTCTTGCGTCACGTCGGCGATGTCCTGGCCATCGACCAGGATGCGGCCGCTCTCCACGTCGTAGAAGCGCAGCAGGATGTTGACCAGCGTGGACTTGCCGGCGCCCGAGCGGCCGATCAGGCCCACCTTCTCGCCCGGCCGCACGTGCAGGGTGAAGTCGTCGATCACGGGCTGGGGCTTGCCGTAGCCGAAGCGCACATGTTCGAAGCGCACTTCGCCGCGAGACACTTCCAGAGGCTTGGCGGAAGGCTTGTCGACCACCTGCCGCGGACGCGTGAGCGTACCGATGCCGTCCTGGATGGTGCCGATGTTCTCGAAGAGCGACGCCATCTCCCACATGATCCAGTGCGACATGCCGCTGACCCGCAAGGTCATCGCGACCACTGCCGCGACCGCGCCGGGGCCGACCTGGCCCTGCGCCCACAGCCACACCGCATAGCCGGCGGCCGAAACGATCAGCCCGACGACCAGCGTGTGGTTGACGATCTCGAAGGTGCTGACCAGCCGCATCTGCTGGTAGCC
>JAJNBO010000397.1 GCA_021156245.1 Ramlibacter sp.
ACCCCGGCGTGAAGGGCGAGATCGACGTGATGTCCTTCGGCGCGGACGGCCAGGCCGGCGGCGAGGGCAAGAATGCCGACGTCGGCTCCTGGCAGTAGCGTCTCGCGCACGCAAGGCCGGGCGCCGGATCGGCGCCGAGCCGGCTTCACCCTGATCGAGCTGATGGTGGTGGTGGCGATCATCGCGATCGCTTCGGCCGGGGTGGCGTTCGCGATGCGCGACGCCGCCGGCGCTCCGCTGGACCGCGACGCGCTGCGCGTGGCCGCGCTGCTCGAATCCGCGCGGGCGCGATCCCGCTTGAGCGGCCAGCCCGTGCGCTGGGTGGCGGTCGAAGGCGGCTTCCGCTTCGAAGGACTGCCGCCTGAAACCCTGCCGGACCGCTGGCTGTCGGACGACACCCGCGTGTCCGGCAATGCAGTGCTGGTGCTCGGGCCCGAGCCGGTGATCGGCCCGCAGGTGCTGGTGCTGACGAGCGCTTCCCAGCCCGGACAGTCGGTGCGCATCGCCACCGACGGTGTCCGGCCATTCAGCGTCGCCGCGCCTCCATGACACGCAGCCGCGGCTTCACGCTGATCGAAGTGCTGGTGTCCCTGGGCATCGTCGCCATCGCGCTGGTGGCGGGCTTGCAGGCGACCGCGGCGCTGACGCTCAATGCGCAGCGGCAGTCGGACGTGCTGCTGGCGCACATCTGCGCCGAGAACGAGCTGATCCGGCTGCGGCTGGCGCGCCAGATGCCCCCCGTGGGCGACAGTGACCAGGGCTGCGAACAGGCGCGCCAGGTGTTCCGCGTGCACCTGACCGTGGCCCCGACGCCGAACCCGAACTTCCGCCGCGTCGACGCGCAGGTGTTTTCGGGCGAAGCGCCCATCCTGCGGCTGTCGACGGTCATGGGAAACCGATGATGCGGCGGTCCCGCGGCTTCACGCTCGTCGAACTGCTGGTGTCGCTGTTCGCGATGGCGCTGCTCGCCGGCCTGAGCTGGCGCGGGCTGGACGGCATGATGCGCGCGCGCGAGATCACCGAGCGGCGCGCCGACGAGGTGCTGGCCCTGCAGACCGGGTTGGCCCAGTGGATGGCCGACCTGGACGCGATCGAGCAGTACCCGCCGGCCAAGGCGCTGGACTGGAACGGCCGCGTCCTGCGCCTGACGCGGCGCGGCAGCCTGTCGCCCACCGATGGCGTGCGCGTGGTGGGCTGGGCGCGCCGCGAAGGCCGCTGGGTGCGCTGGGAGTCCCCCCCCGTGCTGTCGCGGGGTGATCTCGACGCCGCGTGGCTGCAGGCGGACCTTTGGGCGCAGAACCCGAACGAGACCATGCGCGCGCGGGAAGTGACGATCGCTCCGCTGCGGGACTGGCAGATCTTCTTCTACCGCGGCAACAGCTGGACCAACCCGCTGTCCAGCGGCAGCGAGGGCGAGGGCGGCCCGGACCAGACCGGCGTCATCCGCGGAGCCACGCCGCCGCAGACCAGCATCCTGCCCGACGGGGTGCGGCTGATCCTGCTGCTGCCGGAGGACCGCGCCATCGGCGGACGCCTGCAGCGGGATTGGCTCAGCCCCACGGTGATTCCATGATGCAGCGCCTGCAACGCGGAGCGGCCCTGCTCGCTGCCATGCTCACCGTCACCCTGGTCGCCACCTTCGCCGCCGCATCGCTCTGGCAGCAATGGCGCAGCGTCGAAGTGGAAGGCGCCGATCGCCTGCGCGTCCAATCGGCCTGGATCCTGGGCGGCGCCCTGAACTGGGCCCGCCTGATCCTGCGCGAGGACGCGCGGGCCGGCATTGCAGACCATCTTGGCGAACCCTGGGCCATCCCCCTGCAGGAGGCGCGACTGGCCACCTTCCTCGCGGCCGATCGCAACGTCAGCGTGGAAGGCAGCGATGCGGAGAACGTCTTCCTTTCGGGCCAGATCATCGACTTGCAATCGAAGCTGAACGTGACCGGCCTCTATCAAGCCGGCGTCTCGCAGCCAAAGCAGCTCCAAGCCTTCGGCCACCTGTTTGCAACACTCGGCCTGCCGGCGCAGGAGCTGGCGACGATGAACGAGCGCCTGCGGTTCGCGTCCGACATCAGCATCGAAAACCGCTCCGCCGCGCGGGCTACCCTGATGCCCAGCCGCATGGAACAGCTGCAGTGGCTCGGGTTGTCGCCGCAGACGATCGCCGCGCTCGAGCCGCACGTGACCATCCTGCCGTCCGCCGTGGCCAAGTTGAATCTCAACACCGCGAGCGCCGAAGCGATCCAGGCGGTGGCAGCCATCAGCCTGGCGGACGCGCAGAAGCTGGTGGCGGCTCGCCAGGGCCAGTTTTTCCGCTCGCTCTCCGACGTGCAGGCGCTGCTGCCTCCCGACACATCCCTCGACGCCAACCTGGTGGGCATGAATTCCAAGTACTTCGAAGTCCGAGGCCGCCTGCGCATCGACAACGTCGTCATCGAGGAGCGTTCGGTCGTGGAGCGGGACGGCCTGGCCGTGCGCATCGTCACGCGAGAACGCGGGGCCGCCCCCAGCACGGTGCCGGCGCCCGCGCCGCGCTAGCGCGCCCCCCTACAATCCGCGCAGTCCATGAGCTCCCTCATCGTTTCGCTGCCCCTCGAGGCGGCCACCGGCGCAACCGAATGGGCGTACGCGCTCACGCCGGACGGCCGCGCGCTGGCGGACCACGGGCGGACGCTGGCCGCCCTGCTCCCGATGCCGCGCGGTGCGGGCGCGGAGATCGTGGCGCTCGTTCCCGCGCAGGCGCTCGCCTGGCACCGCGTCGACCTGCCCAAGGGCATGGCGCCCGGATCGCCCCGCCTGCGCGCTGCCCTCGAGGGCCTGCTCGAGGAACAGTTGCTGGACGACACCGAGACCGTCCACCTCGCGCTGGCGCCGGACGCGCGCGTCGGCGAAACAGCCTGGGTCGCTGCCTGCGACCGCCAGTGGCTGCGCAATGCCATGCAGTTGCTGGAGTCGGCGGGCCGGCCGGCGACGCGCATCGTCCCCGAGTTCGCGCCGGAAGGCGAGCTGGCCCTGGTGGTGATGGGCGACGCCGATCAGCCGGTGGCGGTGGCGAGCAGCCAGGAGGGCGTGCTGGTGCTGCCGCTGTCCGGGGCGACGCTGCCGCTGCTGCCCGCGCTGCCCGAGGACACCCCGCGGTGGGCGGAGCCGGCGGTCGCCGCCGTGGCCGAACAACTGCTCGATGCGAAGGTGGTGCTGCAGCAAGCCCCGCAGCGCTGGCTGCAGGCGGCCCGCACCCGCTGGGACCTGGCGCAGTTCGATTTGGCGAGTTCGTCCCGGGCCCGCGCCATGAAGAAGCTCGCGACGGGCTGGGGCGAGGTGCTGCACGGCGCTCCGTGGAAGCCGGCGCGCTGGGCCGCGGCGGTGCTGGTGGCCGCCAACCTGCTGG
>JAJNBO010000023.1 GCA_021156245.1 Ramlibacter sp.
GATGCCCCGCATGGACGGCTTCGACCTGGCCCGCAACATCCGCGGCGACGCGCGCCTGGCGCACCTGCCGATCGTGATGATCACCTCGCGCATCGCCGAGAAGCACCGCGAGCACGCCAAGGAACTCGGGGTGAACCACTACCTCGGCAAGCCCTATTCGGAAGAAGAGCTGCTGAGCCTGGTGAAGCACTACTGCGTGAGCGCGGTGACGGCCTGACGTCATTCCCGCGCAGGCGGGAATCCAGGGCATGGAAGAAGGCGGCTGCGGCCGCTTTTCTTTTGGGAGCCCTGGGTCCCGGCCTTCGCGGGGATGACGACTAGGTCTTCACCACCGCGTACCGCCGCAACGTTGCCTCGCGCGCCTGCGCATGGTCCACGATCGGCAAGGGGTAGTCCCTTCCCAGCACCACTCCCGCAGCCTCCAGGTCCGCCGGCCGCGCCGTCCACGGCGCATGGAGGACCTTCTTCGGCAGCATCGCCAGCTGCGGCAGGTAGCGCAGCGTGAACTTGCCCTCGGGATCGAAACGCTCGCCCTGGCTGACCGGGTTGAAGATGCGAAACCAGGGCTGCGCGTCGCAACCGGAGGAGCTGGCCCACTGCCATCCGCCGTTGTTCGAGGCGAGCTCGTAGTCGTTCAGCTTCAACGCGAAATAGCGCTCGCCCCAGCGCCAGTCGATGCCCAGGTCCTTGCAAAGGAAGCTGGCCGTCACCATGCGCAGCCGGTTGTGCATGTAGCCGGTCTGGTTGATCTGCGCCATCGCGGCGTCCACCAGCGGGTAGCCGGTGCGGCCTTCGCACCAGGCCTCGAACAGGGCCTGCGCCTGCGGGCCTTCCTCCCAGGCGATGCGGTCGTACTCCGCCTTGAAGCTGCGGCCTTCGCCCACCTGCGGGAAGTTCGCGAGCACCTGGAAGTAGAAGTCGCGCCACGCGAGCTCCTTCAGCCAGGTCTGCGCACCCGTGCTCGCCCTGGCGTGCGCCACGGAAGCCAGCTGCCGGATGGACACCGTGCCGAAGCGCAGGTGCACGCCGAGGTAGCTGGGTCCCTTCACCGCCGGCAGGTCGCGCAGGCTGTCGTAGCGGTCGATGCGGCCCGCGAAGTCCTCCAGCAGGGCCTGGCCGCCGGACGCGCCCGGGGGGATCGGCAACTCGCCCAGGTTCGTGCGGCTGAATCCCAGCGCCTCCAGGGAAGGAACGGGTGCCCGGAGGCCCTCCGGACGTGCCGCCAGTCGGCCCGCATACCGTTCGACCGGATAGGCGCGCAGGTAGAACGCGTCCAGCTTGGCCAGCCACGCCCGGCTGTAGGGCGTGAAGACGGAGTACGGCTTGCCGGCCTGGGTGAGCACTTCCTCGCGCTCGAACACCACCTGGTCCTTGAAGGTGTGCAGCGCGATGCCCGCGGCGCTCAGCCGTTCCCGGACCAGCCGATCGCGCTGCAGCGCGGCAGGCTCGTCGTCGTGGCTGGCGAACACGGCCTCGACGCCCAGGCGCGCCGCCAGCCGCGGCAACTCCTCGGCGGCATCGCCGCGGATGGCCAGCAATCCCGTGCCCGGGCCGCCCGCCTGTCGGAGCGCCTCGTCCAGCTCGTCGGCGGAGTCCCGGATGAATTCCACCCGCCGGTCCTGCCTGGGGAGGACGTCCAGGATCGCGCTATCGAAGACGAAGGCGCAGTGCACCTGCGGCGCCGCCTTGAGGGCGTGGAACAACGCCGCGTTGTCCGCCAGGCGCAAGTCGCGGCGGAACCACATCAATACGGTGGCGTAAGGTGTTTCCATCCCAACTAAAATCTAACCCATGCCGACCGAGGCCGATTCGATCAACCTGACGCATCACTTCCTGATTGCCATGCCGGGGCTGGAGGACGCGTCGTTCGCCAAGAGCGTCATCTACCTGTGCGAGCACAGCCCGCGCGGCGCGCTGGGCCTGGTGATCAACAAGCCCACCGACATCAACCTGCGCAACCTGTTCGAGAAGGTCGACCTGCCGCTCGGGCGGGAAGAGCTTGCCCGCACGCCGGTGCTGCAGGGCGGCCCGGTGCAGACCGAGCGCGGCTTCGTGCTGCACGAAGCGGTGCATGCCGAAGGCCAGGATGCCAGCGAGTCCGTCTACGCCTCCACCATGACGATCCCCGGCGGCCTGGAGATGACCACCTCCAAGGACGTGCTGGAGGCCATCGCCACCGGGGCCGGTCCCCGCAAGGTGCTGGTGACGCTGGGCTATTCGGCCTGGGGCGAGGGCCAGCTCGAATCGGAACTGGCGGAAAACAGCTGGCTCACCGTGGATGCCGATCCGGCCGTCATCTTCGACACGCCGATCGAGGAACGCTACGACAAGGCGCTGTCGCTGCTCGGGCTGCAGGCGTGGATGCTTTCTCCGGGCGCGGGGCATGCCTGAGCCCGCGCCGCCCGACGTTCCCGCGCAGTTCCAGACCTTTCTCGCATTCGATTTCGGCGCCAAGCGCACGGGCGTCGCCGTGGGCAACCGCATGCTGCGCTCGGCGACGGCGCAGCCCACGATCCGGGCCGAGGCCACCGACGCCCGCCTCGCGCAGGCGGAGCAGCGGGTGCGCGAATGGCAGCCGGATGCACTGGTGGTCGGGGTGCCGTTCCATCCGGACGGCGCCAGCCATGACAATACGGCCCGCGCGCGCAAGTTCGCTCGCCAGCTGCGCAGCCGCTGCGGCAAGCCGGTGTACGAGGTGGACGAGCGCTACAGCACGACCGAAGCCTTGTCCTCCGGCGCGCGCGACGCCGACGCGGGCGCGGCCTGCGTCATCCTGGAGCAATTCTTGAGGAGCCTGCCTTGACCCCCTCCGCGCAATCCGGCGCGCTGTTCCTCGACGCCGAAGCCCTGTACCGCGAACTCGTGCGCGGGGTGCAGGCCCTGCGCCGGCCCGGCATGCGGCTGGTGGGCGTGACTTCCGGCGGCGTGTGGCTGGCGGAGCGGCTGCGCAAGGATCTCGGGATCGCCGAGGAGCCCGGCGTCATCTCCTCGGCGATGCACCGGGACGACTTCGCGCGCCGCGGCCTGTCGGCCACCGCGCAGACGCGGCTGGACTTCGACGTCAACGGCGCCGACATCCTGATGCTGGACGACGTGCTCTACACCGGCCGGACGACGCGCGCGGTGATCAACGAACTCTTCGACTACGGCCGCCCCGCTGGCGTGGTGCTCGCGGTGCTGGTGGACCGCGGCGGCCGCGAGCTGCCGATCCAGGCGGACTTCGCCGCCGCGCGCGTCGCGCTGCCGCCGGACCAGTCCCTCGCACTGGCGCGCGGCGACGACGGGCGCTTCCGCTTCGAGGTCGAAGGCGCGGCATAGAAGAACAACACCATGCTCTACAAGCGCAACCCCCAACTGAACAAGAACGGCGAGCTGGTCCACCTGCTCTCCATCGAGGGCCTGCCGAAGGACATCCTGACGCACATCCTCGACACGGCTTCCAACTTCGTGAGCGTGAGCGACCGCGAGGTGAAGAAGGTGCCGCTGCTGCGCGGCAAGAGCGTGTTCAACCTGTTCTTCGAGAACAGCACGCGCACGCGCACCACCTTCGAGATCGCGGCCACGCGGCTGTCGGCCGACGTCATCAACCTGGACATCGCGCGCTCGTCCGCCTCCAAGGGCGAGTCGCTGCTGGACACCATCGCCAACCTCTCCGCGATGGCGGCTGACATCTTCGTGGTGCGGCACAGCGAGTCGGGCGCGCCTTACCTCATCGCCCAGCACGTGGCGCCGCACGTGCACGTGGTCAACGCCGGTGACGGCCGCCATGCGCACCCGACGCAGGGCCTGCTCGACATGTACACGATCCGGCACTACAAGAAGGACTTCGCCAACCTCACGGTGGCGATCGTCGGCGACGTGCTGCATTCGCGCGTGGCGCGCTCCGACATCCACGCGCTCACCACGCTCGGGTGCGCCGAGGTGCGCGTCGTCGGCCCCAAGACGCTGGTGCCGGGCGACATGGCGCAGATGGGCGTGCGCGTCTGCCACACGCTGGAAGAGGGCCTCAAGGGCTGTGACGTGGTGATCATGCTGAGGCTGCAGAACGAGCGCATGAGCGGCGCGCTGCTGCCCTCGTCGCAGGAGTTCTTCAAGCGCTTCGGCCTGACCCCGGAGCGGCTGGCGCTGGCCAGGCCGGATGCGATCGTCATGCACCCGGGGCCGATCAACCGCGGCGTGGAGATCGACTCCTCGGTGGTCGACGGCAAGCAGAGTGTCATCCTGCCGCAGGTGACCTTCGGCATCGCGGTGCGCATGGCGGTGATGGGCATCGTCGCCGGCCACACCGGGGGTGCGGCATGAAGATCCTGATTCGCAACGGCCGCGTGATCGACCCCGCGCGCAACTTCGACAAGAACTGCGACGTCGCGCTGGCCGCCGGCCGCATCATCGGTGTCGGCCAGGTGCCCGAAGGTTTCAGCCCGAACCGCACCATCGATGCGCGCGGCTGCATCGTGGCCCCTGGCCTCATCGATCTCGCCGCCCGCCTGCGCGAGCCGGGGCACGAGCACGAAGGCATGCTCGAAAGCGAAATGGCGGCCGCTGTCGCCGGTGGCGTCACCAGCCTCGTCTGCCCGCCGGACACGGATCCCGTCCTCGACGAACCCGGGCTGGTGGACATGCTCAAGTTCCGCGCCGAGAAGTTGCACCTGGCGCGGGTGTTCCCGCTGGGCGCGCTCACGCGCAACCTGGCCGGTGAAGTGCTCACCGAGATGGCGGAACTCACCGAGTCCGGCTGCGTGGGCTTCAGCCAGGCCGAGGAGCCGCTGCTGAACACGCAGGTGCTGCAGCGTGCGTTGCAGTACGCCTCGACCTATGGCTATACGGTTTGGCTGCGGCCCCAGGAGATCCACCTGGGCAAGGGCGTGGCCGCCAGCGGACCGCTCGCGACCAGGCTGGGCCTGTCGGGCGTGCCCGTCGCGGCGGAGACGATCGCACTGCACACCATCCTGGAACTGGTACGGGCCACCGGCGCGCGCGTGCACCTGTGCCGCCTGAGCAGCGCGGCGGGCGTGGCGCTCGTGCGGCAGGCCAAGGAAGAGGGCTTGCCGATCACGTGCGACGTGAGCATCAACTCGCTGCATCTCACGGACGTGGACATCGGCTACTTCGACAGCCGCATGCGCCTGAACCCGCCGCTGCGCCAGCAGCGGGACCGCGACGCACTGCGCGAGGGACTCGGCGACGGGACGATCGATGCGCTGGTGTCCGATCACACCCCCGTGGACGAAGACGCCAAGACGCTGCCTTTCGCCGAGGCCGAGCCCGGCGCGACCGGGCTCGAGCTGCTGCTCGGGCTGGCGCTGCGCTGGGGCCAGGAAAGCGGGGTCGGCCTCGTGCGCGCCCTCGGCGTGCTGACGCACGAGCCGGCGCGCGTGCTGGGCGGCGCGCTCGGCACGCTGCAGGCGAGCGCGGGGCAACTGGTGGACGGCGGCGTGGCCGACGTGTGCATCTTCGATTCCAGCGCGGAATGGACCGTCGCGCCGGAACGCCTGCGCAGCCAGGGCCGGCACACACCGTTCGCCGGGCATTCGCTGCCCGGCGTGGTGCGCTGCACCGTGGTCGGCGGCCAGGTGGCCTTCGAAGCGCGCCCGGAGACGTGAACGCGCTGCGCGCGCTCTGGCGACTGGCGCACGCGCTGCTGCACGCCATCCGCGGCTGGTTCATCATCACCTTGCTGTTCCCCCGCTGGAACGAGCAGCGCCGGCAGGCCACCGTGCAGTCCTGGTCGCGGAGCATGCTGCGCATCCTGGGCATCCCGCTGCAGGTCGAGGGGGCTCCGCCCGCCCGGGGACCGGTGCTGCTGGTCGCCAACCACATCTCGTGGCTGGACATCCTCGTGATGCACGCGGCGGGCTACTGCCGCTTCGTGTCGAAGTCCGACGTGAAGCACTGGCCGCTGCTCGGCACGTTGGCCACGGGCGGCGGCACGCTGTACATCGAGCGCGAGCGGGCGCGCGATGCGATGCGCGTGGTGCACCACATGCGCGAAAGCCTGGCAGCGGGGGAAGTCGTGGCGGTGTTCCCCGAAGGCACGACCGGCGACGGCCGCGCACTGCTGCCCTTTCACGCGAACTTGATCCAGGCCGCAGTGTCGGCGCACGTGCCGGTGCAGCCGGTGGGCCTGCGGTTCGTCGATGCCGCGACCGGCGAGGACAGCGAGGGTCCGCTTTACCTGGGGAACGATACGCTGCTCACGTCCTTGTGGCGCACCCTGGCGGGGCGGCCGTTCGTGGCGCGCATCCGCTTTGGCTCGCCACAGCGCGCAGAAGGACGCGACCGGCGGGCATGGGCCGGGGACCTTCGGGACGCGGTGGACCGCCTCCGACGAATGGAGTGCGAAGCTCGACAGTAAGCCTTTAGCATCCGCCGGCTTGCTTTCACGTCCCATTCCAAGGAGGAGCCGTCATGCCCGTGACGAACCAGATGCTTACTGCCGTGACCCAGTTGCACATTGCCCTGACCGGACGGGCGCCTGACACTTCCACGCTGGGTCATTGGAGTGACCTTCTCGCCCAAGGCAAGACCGTGGCCTACATCGCCAACCATATGTGGGATTCGGCGCTCGGCACCGTCTACACGAGCGAGATGACGAACGGCGAGATCGTGCGTGCCTTCTTCCGCACGGTGCTCGACCGCACGCCGAGCGCCGAGGCCGTCAACCATTGGTCGACCGCGCTCGAATCAGGACCGAAGGGCAAGGTCATCTGGGACATGCTCTCGGCCATCTCCGCGTCCGCCGGCGACCCGGCCGCAATACTGAGCAACCGAACGACGGTAGCTCTCCACTTCGCGCAGGATCCGGTGCTGAGCACGAACACGACGCTGGCCAGCTACGTGCTCAGCGGCGTGACGGAGGACCCCGCAACGATGCTCCTCGCCGTCGCGGCCATCGATGCCGGGACCGTGCCCGGGATGTGGAATCCGGTGATCACTTCGGCGACTTACGATGCCGCCACCGGCACGCTGGTCGTGACCGGCACCGGGTTCAAGGGCAAGGCCGGCGCGGCCAACGACATCCTGGCCAACAAGTTCAGCCTGGCGGGCGAAGACGGCAGCTACACGCTCACCGACACCGCCAACGTCGACATCACGTCCGCCACATCGTTCACCCTGAAACTGGGTGCGGCCGACCGCGCGGCCATCAACGGGCTCCTGAACGCCAACGGCACGGCCTCCGCCAGTGGCGTCACCTTCAACCTGGCCGCCGCGGAGGACTGGGCCACCGGCATCGGGCTGGCGCAAGTCATCGCCGACCTCGCTGGCAACGGCATCACCGTCACGAGCCGTGGCCCGGCGGGCGCATTCGACTTCGACATCACCGGAAACGGGCTGGACAACCTGCTGGTGGGCAGTGCGGGCGCCAACGTGATCGACGGCGGCGCGGGAGCCGACAGGATGCGCGGTGGCAATGGCAACGACACCTATCGCGTGGACAATTTTGGCGACGTCGTCATCGAGACGGGCGCGGCCGGGGGCGTGGACCTCATCATCAGCAGCACCATCGGCTACCAGCTCGGCGCGTTCGTCGAAAACCTGAAGCTGGGGCAAGGGGCCTTGTTCGGCACCGGCAACGCGCTGGACAACACGCTGACAGGCAACGGGCAGGGCAACCTCATCGACGGTCTCGCGGGCGCGGACACCATGATCGGCGGCAACGGCGACGACACCTACTGCGTGGACAACGCCGGCGACACGATCACCGAGGCGGCGAACGCGGCGGGCGGGCGCGACGAAGTGGTCTCCTCCGTCAGCTACACGCTGGGAGCGGGCGTGGAGAACCTCACGCTGATCGACCCGTCGACGGGCGTCCTCACGGGTACGGGCAATGCACTGGCCAACGTCCTCATGGGCAATGCCGGCCGCAACAAGCTTCTTGGCGCGCAGGGCAAAGACACGCTCGATGGCGGCTCGGGAAGCGACACTCTGGTCGGCGGCGGCGGCGGGGATGTGTTCCAGTTCCGCGAAGTGGCCCGCAACGACATCATCCAGGACTTCGTGTCCGGCCTCGACCGCGTCGACCTCTCGGCGCTCGACGCCAACGGGGCCATGGACGGCGACCAAGCTTTCACCTTCATCGGCACGGCGGCGTTCTCGGCCGATGCGACCGGGCAACTCCGCATCCAGGTGGTCAATGGAAACCTGGTTCTTTCCGGCAGCACGGACGCGGATGCCGCGGCCGAATTCATGGTGCAGCTGACCGGCGCCGCCACCCTCGTGGTGGCGGACCTCGTCCTCTGACCGGGGCTACACCGGGAACGACGCCATCGGCGGCGCCGCCGCGCTGCCTTCCCTCTGGAAGGTGACCACGTGGTCCACCTGCGCGCGGATGCCGATCCACTCGCCGATCTTGTGGTCGTGGTGGCTGGGGACGTGGGCGAGCACGGTCTCTCCCGTCGCGAGCCGCAGCGTGTAGAGGAATTCCGAGCCGCGGAAAGCCTTGCGCACGATCTCGGCCTTCACCGGCGCGTCGTCGTCATGGATGATGTCGTCGGCGCGCAGCAGCACCTCGCACTGGCCGGAGCCGAAGGCCGCCGGCAGCGGGCATTCCGCGCCGTCCGTGAGGGCGCCGAGCGCGGTATGCACGACCATCTGCGTGCCCACCCGCTTGAGCGTGGCGGGCGTGAACACGCCGTGGCCGATGAAGTCGGCGACGAAGCGCGTCGCGGGCCGATGGTACAGGGTGTACGCATCGTCCCATTGGTGCAGCTGGCCTTCGTGCATCACGCCGATCACGTCGCCGATGGCAAAGGCCTCGAGCTGGTCGTGCGTGACGAACAGCGCGGTCGCTTTCGCTTCCTTCAGGATGCCGCGGATCTCGTGGGCGAGCCGTTCGCGCAGGTCGACGTCCAGGTTGGAGAAGGGCTCGTCGAGCAGCAGCAACTGGGGCCGCGGCGCCAGCGCGCGGGCGAGCGCCACGCGCTGCTGCTGCCCGCCGGACAGTTCGTGCGGCATCCGCTTCTCGCTGCCCCCCAGCCCCACCAGCGCCAGGACTTCCGCCACGCGTTCGCGGCGTTGTCCGCCGGACAAGGCGCGGCCCAGGCCGAAGCCGACGTTGCCGGCGACGTCGAGGTGCGGGAACAGCGCGTAGTCCTGGAACACCATCCCCACCTGGCGCCGCTCCGGCGGCACGTGCGCGCCCTCGCCCTGCACGCGCTGGCCCGAAATCAGGATCTCGCCTGCCTGCGCCGGCTCGAGGCCCGCCACGGCGCGCAGAAGGGTGGTCTTGCCGCATCCGGAGGGGCCGATCAGCACGCCGATGTCACCCGCCTTCATGCCCAGCGAAACGCCGTCCACGGCGGGGCGCGGCCGCCCCGGGTAGTGGACGCGCAACTGGCGAAGCTCGAGGTGCATGGAGCTGATTCTAAGTACATACAATTCTCATTCACTTGACCCAACACATTGGCCCTCCGGGTCGCCCATGCTCCCGCGCCCGTTGAGAGATCTCCCGCTGCTGCTGGTGGCCGCCTTGCTGCTGCTGCCGGTGCTGGCCGTGCTCGGCTCCTGGTTCTCCTGGAATGCGGCCAGCGGCCAGATCCTGCGGGAGATGGGGGCCACGGTGCTGCCCGATTACGCCGCTACCAGCCTCGTGCTGTGCGTCGCCGTCGGCCTGGGCGCGGCGGTCGTCGGCACCGCGGGCGCGGCAGCCGTCACCCTGTTCGACTTCCGCGGCCGCCGTGTCTTCGAATGGGCGCTGCTGCTGCCGCTGGCCATGCCGGCCTACGTGGTGGCCTACGCCTATACCGACTTCCTGCAGTTCAGCGGGCCCATGCAGTCCTGGTTGCGCGCGCAATTGGGGCTGCAAGGGAGGGTGCTGCCGGAGATCCGCAGCCTGCCCGGGGCGATCGCGGTGTTCGTCTTCACGCTCTACCCCTATGTCTACCTGCTGGTGCGCACGGCGCTGGCGGAGCGCGCGGCGCAATTGATGGAGGCTGCCCGGCTGCTCGGCGCACCGCTGTCGCGCCGCATCCGCAGCGTGGCGCTCCCCCTCGCGCGGCCCGCCATCACGGCAGGGGTGGCGCTGGCGCTGATGGAGACGCTGGCCGACTTCGGCGTGGCCAGCTACTTCGGCATCCAGACGTTCAGCACCGGCATCTACAAGGCGTGGCTGGCGATGGACAACCGCATCGCCGCGGCGCAACTGGCGACCGTGCTGCTGGTGGTGGTCGCCTTGCTGCTGGCGCTGGAGACGCGCGCGCAGAAGCGACTGCGCTTCGCCGCGGGCGGGGCGCGCGCGGGGTCGGAGTCGCAACCTGCCGCATTGCGCGGGGGTGGCGCGGTCATCGCGTGGATGGTCTGCGCGGTGCCGGTGCTCCTGGGCTTCGTGCTTCCGGTGGCCTTCATGCTGCGGCCGCTGGCCGCGGACTGGTCGGTGCTGCCGTGGGACCGCTTCCTGCAATGGTCCTGGAACAGCCTGCGCCTGGGCGGGATCAGCGCCGCACTCGCCGTCATGCTGGCGGTGCTGCTCGCCTACCGCCTGCGCCGCTCACCCGGCGGCGTGACCCGCGGCGTCGCGCAACTGGCCGGCCTCGGCTACGCCGTGCCGGGCACCGTCCTGGTGGTGGGGCTGCTGCTGCCGGTAGGCTGGTTGCAGCAGGCCTGGCCCGCCAGCGGCGTCGGCTATTGGATGACCGCGACCATCCTCGGCATCGTCTGGGCTTACCTGGTGCGCTTCGTGTCCGTCGCGCTGCAGTCGGTGCAAAGCGGCTACGCGCGCATCCCGGGCAGCCTGGACGACTCGGCCCGCATGCTCGGGTCCGGCGGAGCCGCGTTGCTGGCCAAGGTGCACTGGCCGCTGCTCAAGCGCTCGGCCGCCGCCGCGTCGCTGCTGGTGTTCGTGGACGTCATGAAGGAGCTGCCGGCGACGCTGGTCCTGCGGCCCTTCGACAGCGACACGCTCGCGGTGGTGGCGTACCAGCTGGCGCGGGACGAGCGCCTCGGCGAAGCCGCGCTGCCGTCCCTCGCGCTGGTGCTGGTGGGGCTGGTGCCGGTGGTCCTGCTCAGCCGTACCTTGCGTGCGGCTCCCGCTCGGCCGTGATCGTCACGCCTCGTCGCTGAGCTCGCCGCGCTGCGGCGGTTTGCGGAACACGACTTCGCCGGTGGGCACGTGCACCACGCGGATTTCGCTGTCGCGGGTGAAACTCTTGGCGGCAAGGCTCACGGCCAGCGCGCGATCGTTGACGGCGAACTGCAGGGAGCCGGCTTTCGGCCAGAACCTTCCGGCGATCGGCTGGCTGCTTTCGATGCGGTAGTCGGCAGTCGTCATGGGCGCCTCTCCTGTTTCCATCGCGTCTTCCGGGTACTGCTTCGAGGCATCCTAGGACCGCCTCGTGACATCGCCGTGACCGCCATTGCAAGGAGGCCGTCACCTTTGTAACCTCCCGCAATGGTGCGTCGCAACACGCGTTCCGCGCGGCAGCCGCCCTGGGTTGAAGCGCCTTACTGGCGCAGTGCGAGCAGCGAGGGCAGCAACGCCACGTTGTTGATCCGCAGCTTCTCGAAGATCGACTTGATCTGCGTGCGCACCGTCTCGGGGGAGCGGTCGAGGTGCCGGGCGATCTGCTTGTGCGTCATGCCCGCGGTCAGCAGCTGCGCGACCACGAGTTCCCGCGCGCTGAGCGCGTCCACCTCGTGCCGCGCCCGCGCCTTGAGGAACAGCAGGCCCTGCTGCTTCGCGCACTGCAGCACGCACGATCGCCCGACCACCTGGCCATCGCCGGCCTGCAGTTGCCGCACCAGCGCCGGCGGCAGGCGTTCGTGCGGCGCCAGCGGCCACTCGGGCAGCACCAGTTCGAGGAAGCGGGCGTCGGAGTGGTACAGCACGCCGCGCGCGTCGGCGATGGCGACGCTCCAGCAGTCGCGCGCCGCGTCGCCCAGCATGCGGTCCAGGTGCACGAGGCGGTTGATCGCCACCGCCTGCATCAGGTGCGGCCCCAGCTCGGACAGGAAGTGGACCTCCTCGTCGAGGCAGCGGCGCTGCGGGTCGCTGCGGAACAGCGAGATCCAGTGCACGAAGCGCGTGACGGGGTGGATGTCGGAGGTGACGAAGCAGTGGTGCTGCGAGTAGTCGCGCGCAAACTGCCGGATTTCCTCCTGGTCCTCGCCCGTGAACTCCTCCGCCGCGCTGAAGCCGATGGTCATGCGCGCATGCTGCGTCACCCGCTTCGCGGCGCTGTCCTGGTGCCGCACGCGCAGGAACGCGGCCATCATGTCGTCGGGGAACCGGTAGGTGTGCAGGCTGTGCACGTCGATGCCGGCCGGGGTCATGGTGGCCGTGCCCCAGATGGCCGCGTCGAAGGGGAGCGCGGGCTTCAGCCGCTCGAATGCAGCATCCTGGAACCGGTCCACCGGCA
>JAJNBO010000398.1 GCA_021156245.1 Ramlibacter sp.
CGACTGCTGCATGATGATCGACTCGTGCCCCATCAGGCCGAACGACGGCGTGTAGGCATTGGTCAGGTCGGCGTACACCGAGGTGTCGGCGTCCACGTGGCCGACTTCCGCCGCGCGCAGCAGCTTGCCCTTGTTGAAGCGCCCGTGTGGGTCGACGCGCTGCTTGTAGTCCGCAAACGGCGCGATCTCCTCGTCCGTCAGGAACTCCAATTTGGTGATGCCGATGCCGTGCTCGCCCGAGATTACGCCGTTCAGCGACCGGGCCAGCACCATGATGCGCTTGACCGCCTCGTGGGCCGTCTGCAGCATCTGGTAGTCGTCGCTGTTCACCGGGATGTTGGTGTGCACGTTGCCGTCGCCGGCATGCATGTGCAGCGCCACCCACACGCGGCCCTTGAGCACGCGCTGGTGGATGGCGTTCACCTCGGCCAGGATGGGCGCGAACGCGTTGCCCGCGAAGATCGCGGCCAGTGGCGCGCGGATCTGCGTCTTCCAGCTCGCGCGCAGCGTGTGGTCCTGCAGCTGCGGGAAGAGCGTCTCCACGTCGTCCAGCCAGCCCTGCCACTGGGCCCGCACCTCGCGCACCAGCGCGATCGCCTGCTGCACGCGGTCTTCCATCAGCTCCGCCGACGGGATCTCGCCGGCGTCGTCCTGCTTGCCCAGGGGCAGCCGGCCACGGGTGAAGAACAGGTCCAGCTCGTTGGCCAGCGCGATCTTGTTGCGCAGCGACAGCTCGATGTTGATCCGCTCGATGCCGTCGGTGTATTCCGCCATCCGCGGCAGCGGGATCACCACGTCCTCGTTGATCTTGAAGGCGTTGGTGTGCTTGCTGATGGCAGCGGTGCGCTTGCGGTCCAGCCAGAACTTCTTGCGCGCCTCGGGGCTGACGGCGACGAAGCCTTCGCCGCTGCGCGAATTGGCGATGCGCACCACCTCGGAGGTGACCCGCGCCACGTCGTCCGGGTTGTCGCCGGCGATGTCGCCCACCAGCACCATCTTGGGCAGGCCGCCCCGCTTGGACTTGGTGGCGTAGCCCACCGCCTTCAGGTAGCGGTCGTCCAGGTGTTCCAGGCCGGCCAGCACCACTCCCGAACGCCTTTGCTCGGCGAACATGAAGTCCTTGATCTCGACGATGCTGGGCACGGCGTCGCGCGCGTTGCCGAAGAATTCCATGCACACCGTGCGGGTGTGCTGCGGCATGCGGTGCACCACCCAGCGGGCGCTGGTGATCAGGCCGTCGGTGCCTTCCTTCTGGATGCCCGGCAAGCCGGAGAGGAACTTGTCGGTGACGTCCTTGCCCAGGCCTTCCTTGCGGAAGCGCGAGCCGGGGATCTCCAGCCGCTCGGTGCGCGCGGGCTTGCTCCAGTCGATCCTGCTCGACGCCTCGAAGTAGCGCAGCTCGAAGGTGGCGACGGGCGCGTCGTGGATCTTGCCGAGGTTGTGGTCGAGGCGAACCACCTCCAGCCACTCGGCGTCGGGCGTCACCATGCGCCAGGACACCAGGTTGTCCAGCGCGGTGCCCCACAGCACGGCCTTCTTGCCGCCCGCGTTCATGGCGATGTTGCCGCCGATGCAGGACGCCTCGGCCGAGGTCGGGTCGACCGCGAAGACGAAGCCGGCGCGCTCGGCGGCGTCGGACACGCGCTGCGTCACCACGCCCGCCTCGGTCCAGATGGTGGGCACGGGGGCGTCGTGGCCGGGGATGGCGACCGCCTCCATCTCGGTCATCGCCTCGAGCTTTTCGGTATTGATGACCGCGCTCTTCCACGTCAGCGGGATCGCGCCGCCGGTGTAGCCCGTGCCGCCGCCGCGCGGGATGATCGTCAGGCCCAGCTCGATGCAGCCCTTCACCAGGCCCGCCATTTCGGCCTCGGTGTCCGGCGTCAGCACCACGAACGGGTATTCCACGCGCCAGTCGGTCGCGTCCGTCACGTGCGAGACACGGGACATGCCGTCGAACTTGATGTTGTCTTTTGCCGTATAGCGGCGCAGCAGGCGCTGCGTGCGGCCACGCAATTGCGCGGTTTCGGTGAAGGCCGCATCGAAGCGGCGCACCGCCTCCTGCGCGGCGACCAGCAGCTCGCCGACCAGTTCGTCCCGCTGCGCGTCGCTGCCCGGGTCGCGGCGCTTCTCGATCTCGCCCAGCCGGTGATGCAGGGCCTCGACCAGCAGCTTGCGGCGCTTGGGGTTGTCCAGCAGGTCGTCCTGCAGGTACGGGTTGCGCTGCACCACCCAGATGTCGCCGAGCACCTCGTAGAGCATGCGCGCGGAGCGGCCCGTGCGGCGCTCCGAGCGCAACTCGACCAGGGTTTCCCAGGCATCTGCCCCGAGCAGGCGGATGACGATCTCGCGGTCGGAAAACGAGGTGTAGTTGTAGGGGATCTCGCGCAGGCGCGGCGCATCGCCGTCGACCGCAGCCAGGAGGTGTTCGATGGTTGTTGGCGCGTTCATTCGGGAGGGATGATGTCAGCCAAACG
Source organism: Ramlibacter sp. (assembly GCA_021156245.1). Lineage (GTDB taxonomy): Bacteria > Pseudomonadota > Gammaproteobacteria > Burkholderiales > Burkholderiaceae_C > Ramlibacter. The sequence continues at coordinate 2,478 of JAJNBO010000398.1, forward strand.
ATTGCAACCCGGCTGAGCGGAGATGTTACCGCAGTGCAGCAAGGCGCCCTGTAGGCGGTCATGGGAAACCCGCTTGTTGCCCAGGGTCCCCGATTGTCTAATCGCGGTCACAAAACAATCGTAGAGTTACGCCCTTTCGGGCAACGCATCCTTAGGAGCATTAGATGAAATTGAAGCTTTCCGCACTGGCCCTGACGGCCGCCCTGTTCGGCGCTGCGCCGGCACAGGCTCAGACGGAAGTCCAGTGGTGGCATTCCATGGGCGGCGCCCTGGGCGAGTGGGTGAACGACCTGGCCAAGGAGTTCAATGCCAGCCAGAAGGATTACAAGGTCACCCCCACGTTCAAGGGCAGCTATGCCGAATCCATGACCGCGGGCATCGCGGCCTACCGCGCCGGCAACGCCCCCCACATGATCCAGGTGTTCGAAGTCGGCACCGCCACCATGATGTCCGCCAAGGGCGCCATCGTCCCCGTGGCCAAGGTCATGAACGACGCCGGCCTGAAGTTCGACCCCAGCATCTACGTCCCCGCGGTCGCCGGCTACTACACGGCCCCCAACGGCCAGATGCTGAGCTACCCCTTCAACAGCTCGACCCCGGTCTTCCACTACAACAAGGACGCGTTCAAGGCCGCCGGCCTGGACCCCGAGAAGCCGCCGACCACCTGGCCTGAAGTGGCGCTGGCTGCTGCCAAGCTCAAGGCGTCCGGCCACAAGTGCCCGTTCACCACCAGCTGGATCAGCTGGACGCAGCTCGAGAGCTTCTCGGCCTGGCACAACGTACTGTACGCAACCAAGAACAACGGCTTCGGCGGCCTCGACACGCGCCTGGCGTTCAACAGCCCGCTGCACGTGCGCCACATCGAGAACCTGGCCAACATGGCCAAGAGC
>JAJNBO010000399.1 GCA_021156245.1 Ramlibacter sp.
GTCGACCTGGACCATCGCAACATGGAGGCGGAGCTGGCCGCGCTGTATGGACGGCTGCGCCTGCGTGGTGACACCATGCAGCCGGTGCCGGCCTTCGCGCCGCGCGCGCCCGAACTCGTCTTCCACTGCCGCGAGATCGATGGCGAGTTCCACGTGTACGCCGAAGATCCCGCGCGCAACGTGCTCGCGGGCTGCACGGTGTTCAACCGCGTCTTCGAACTAGACGCGGAGGCGGGCCGCTTCGTGCGCAGCCCGCATTCGCGCTATGCACCTGCGTACCAGCGCAAGGGTGTCGCGAGCGCGGTGTACCAGTGGGCGCTGCAGGCGGGGATGAGCCTGGTCAGCGGGCCGCGGCAGTCGGTGGGGGCCTATCGATTGTGGGAAGCGCTGGGCAGGTCGTGGGAGCTCTTGGTGGTGAGCCTGGAAGGCCGCACCTTGCGCGCGATCGCGGAGGGGGCGGAGCGGCAGGCGCTGGAAGTGTTCGACACCAGGATGATGCTGGTGGGGACGGGCATGCGTCCTTCCCGCTCTCCCCTCCGTCATTCCCGCGAAGGCGGGAATCCAGGGCTTTCCATTGAAAGAGGAGGCGTTACTCCGCCTTGGCCTTCCCCTTGACCTTCAACACGGTCCCCTTCTGAGTCTCCACCACGGTATTGGTCCCATCCTGCTTGACCATCACCGTCTTGGAGCCGTCCTCCTTCCCCACCGCGGCCTTGGCCCCGTCTTCCTTCATGACCATCGCAGCGGGGGCTTCCTCCTTGGCAACCTGCGCTTTCGCAGGCTCGGCCTTCGCGACAACGGCCTTGACGGATTCGGCCTTCACCTCCGGCCCCTTGATCAGCATCGTCTTCTTCTCTTCAGCCCGCACCGCCTCGGCCAGCGAATTAGCGGTGCCCACCTCTCCCGGCCGGGCCCCGCAGTAGAAGTTGTGCGCCGACATGGTCATGGTGGCGCCCGGCCCGAACTTCGCCGGGATGGTGTCCCCGAGCGGTTGCGTGAGGTCCACCGGCGTGCTGGAGGTCTCGAGCAGGATGGTGCCGTCGGTTTTGAAAACGGTGTAGCAGGTAGCTTGGGCGAGGCCCGCTGTGAGCAGGGCGCCGGCGACCAACGACGTCTTGATCTTCATAATTTTCCTCCTGGAGTGGGGAGGATCAGCGGACCGGGACGCCGCCGTCAACGGAATGGTCGCGGAAAGAAGACGGTGGGACTGGCGATGTGACGGGCTGTCGATCCCGCGGGACAGGCGGTGGCGAGGAGCAACTGATTGCAACCGCGTGCAGGCAACTTCCCGGGGGCCAGACCGGGGGCCAGACCCCCTTACTCGAACAACCGCCCGAAGCCGGGCGTGCCCGCGTCGCCGCCCGCCACCCTCACCACATCCCAAAACCCTGCCGGCGAACTCGCCGTCGCAGGCACCCCCAATTCATCCTCCAGCCTTCGGATCGCATCCAGCGTCAGCAAGCCCCCGCAGGAAATGAAGACCCCCTGCGCCGACGTGTCCTGCCCGTACACCTTCTTCGACAGCGCCACCAGCGCCTCCGTGCTCACCTCGCCCACTTCCTTCACGCCGGTGATAGCCATCCCCTCGATCGCCGTCACGGTGAAACCGCTGTGGGTGAGGTAGGCCACCAGCTTGTCGTTCAGTTCGTCGATGTACGACGTGGCCACGGCCACGCGCTGCACGCCCAGGTGCTGCAGCGCCCGCACGATCGAATGGCTCATGGTCGTGGACGGCACGCCGGTCGCCTCCTGCATTGCGCGGCGCAGCGACTCGGTGAACTCGGGGCCGCGGTAAAAGCTGATCGAGGTGCCCATCATCGAGATCGCCTCGGCGCCGGCCTTGCGCAGTTCCACGGCCTTGTCGACGATGGTGTCCACCACCGGCGCAAAGCCTTCGGGCGACACGCCGCCGATGCCCAGCCCGCGCGCGATGAAGCGGTAACGCTCGCCGTACAGCATGGCCGCGTCCTGCGGCACCTCGCCATGCGCCGGGGGCACCACCAGGCCGATGCAAGGCTTGCTCGCGCCCATCGTCATTCCGCCGAGATCTTCTGTGCCTTGATGATGGATGCCCAGCGCGCGGACTCGCGCTGCATCTCCGGCGCCAGCTGCGCCGGCTCCATGTAGGCGGGGATGGCGCCCTGCAGCGCCGCGGCCTGCGCCAGGTCGGCGCTGGCCAGCACGGTGCGCGCCGCCTCATTCAATTTTTCCATGATGGCGGCGGGTGTGCCCACCGGGGCCATCAGCATCAGGCGTGGCGCCACGTTGAAACCGGGCAGGGCGTCGGCCATGGCGGGCACGTTCTCGCCGCCGGCCAGCGGCGCGGTGTTCATCATCCCGATCGCGCGCAGCTTGCCCGACTTCGACTGCGCCAGGCCGGCCGCGGCGCTGACCACGCCGATCGGCACCTGGCCGCTGATCACGTCCGGCACGATCTGCGCGGCGCCGCGGTACGGGATGTGCGTGACGAAGCTTCCGCTCTGCGCCTTCAGCAGCTCGAAGCCGAGGTGGTGCACGGTGCCCACGCCGGACGTCGCGTACGAGTAGCGGCCCGGGTTCGCCTTCAGGAGCGCGAGCAGCTCCTTCGGCGTCTTCGCCGGCACGTCGTTGTTGGCCACGATCATCAGCGGCGCGATGAAGGTGCCGGCCACAGGGGTGAGCGCCTTCAGCGGATCGACAGGGCTCTTGGCCTGCAGGATGTGCGCGATCAGCAGGCCACTTTCTCCCATCAGCAGCGTGTACCCGTCCGGGGCTGCGCGCGCGACCAGGTCCGCGGCGATCATGCCCGTCGCCCCGGCACGGTTCTCCACCACCACCTGCTGGCCCAGCACCGTGGACAGGCGCTGCGCCAGCATGCGGGACAGCGCGTCGACACCGCCGCCGGCGGAGTAGCCCACCAGCAATCGGATCGGCTTGTTCGGATAGTTCTGCTGCGCGTGCGCGAAGGGCGCCGCGAGGGCAAACGTGGCGGCGGCTACGAGGGCGGCGCGGCGGGAAAAAACTGCTGTCATCTTCTTGTCTCCTGTGTCTACTCGTTGAACGGTGGGGTTCCGCTTTCGCTCATCTTCCGCCGCTGCGCGGCGCCACCCTACCTGGTGCAGCGCATCAGGCCTTGCCCACGCCGCGCGATCCGGGCCGCTTGGCGAGTTCGCGAATCCGTTCGCGGTTCGGGCGGAAGCCGAGGCCGGGCTCGTCGGGCAGCGCCAGCGTGCCCTGGCTCGGCTCCGGCAGGTCGTCGAAGACCTGCTTGCACACTTCCACGGCCACCGAGTGGTATTCCACCAGCGAGCCGTTGGCCAGGCCCGCGTGCAGGTGCATGTTGTGGTGCGGCCAGGCGCCGCCGTTGGCGAACTGCGCGTTGAAGGC
>JAJNBO010000024.1 GCA_021156245.1 Ramlibacter sp.
GCCTGACCCTCGCGCGCCGGCCTCCATGGACATCCTCGTGCTCGGGGCTGGCGCCTGGGGGACGGCCCTGGCAGTCAGCGCCGGCTCCCGGCATGCCGTGACGCTGTGGGCGCGGGATGCATCGCAGGCTGCGGCGCTTCGTTCGAAGCGCGAGAACGTTCCCTACCTTCCCGGCTTCCGCCTCCCCGCCGGGGTCACGCCGGCTTCCACGCCCGCGGCCGGACTGGACGCGCTGGCGCGCCGCCATGCGCTGGTGATCGTCGCCACGCCCATGGCCGGCCTGCGCGAGACGTTGGGCGCATTGCGCGGCTGCTCCCAACCGGTCGCCTGGCTGTGCAAGGGCTTCGAAGCCCCCGTCTCGCAGCCTCATGGCCTGCTGGGCCACGAAGTGCGCGCGGACGTCGCGCCAGGTCTCCTCTCCGGCGTGCTCAGCGGCCCGAGCTTCGCGCAGGAGGTCGCCAATGGACAGCCGACCGCACTGGTGGCGGCGAGCGAATCACCCGTCGTCCGCGATGCGCTGGTGGCGGCCTTCCACGGCAGCACGATGCGCGTCTATGCGAACGACGACGTGCCCGGGGTGGAAGTCGGTGGCGCGGTGAAAAACGTGCTGGCGATCGCCACCGGCCTCTGTGACGGCCTGGCGCTGGGCCTGAACGCACGGGCGGCGCTGGTCACGCGCGGGCTGGCGGAGATGACGCGCCTGGGCGTCGCGCTCGGCGGCCGCGCCGAGACCTTCATGGGACTGTCGGGCCTCGGGGACCTGGTGCTCACCGCCACCGGCGACCTCAGCCGCAACCGGCGCGTCGGTCTGCTGCTGGCCGAAGGGCGCAGCCTGCAGGATGCAGTGCACTCCCTCGGCCACGTGGCGGAAGGCGTGTACAGCGCACGAACGGTGGTGGAGCGTGCGCGTCGCGTGGGTGTCGAGATGCCCATCGCCGAAGCGGTGGTCGAACTGCTGGATGGCCGCATCAAGCCGAAGCAGGCGGTCGCCCTGCTCATGGGCCGGGATCCCGCGGCCGAAACTACGCGATCTTCGCCAGCGCGTCCGCCAGTTCCGCCTGGTTCGCCGGGCGGGTGACGCGGGCGACCTCCTGCCCGTCCTTCAGGAACACGAGCGTCGGCCACAGCTTCACGCGGAAGCTGCGACCCAGCGGGCGGCCGGCGCCGTCTTCCACCTTCAGGTGCCGCACGCCCGGCTGCGCTTGCAGCGCTCCCGCGATCAGTGGCTGGGCGCCGCGGCACCAGCCGCACCAGTTGGTGCCGAACTCGATCACCGCGGGCCCGGTGAGCGCGTCCACTTCGGCGCGGGTCGGCTCGTTCGTGGCATAGGTCGTTTCCATGGCGTCATTGTCGCGCGCGCTGCCGCGGCAGGCGTCAGCGTGGCGCGCCAGCCGTTGTCGGCGGGCGCGGGCTGTCGAGAACGAGCTGGGTCTGCGTCACCACGGAGCAGAGCTTGCCTTCGGCGTTGCGGATGCTGGTCTGCCACACCATCGTCGTGCGGCCGCGGTGCAGCGCGATGCTCTCACCGGTCACCACGGTGTCGACCTTCGCGCCGCCGATGAACTTGGTGCTCGAGTCGGTGGTGGTGGTGCGCTTGCCTTGCGGCAGGTTCAGGACCGTGCCCACGGCGCCGAGCGTGTCGGCAAAGGCCATGTGCGCGCCGCCATGCAGGATGCCGCCGGCGGTGCACAGGTCGGGACGCACCTTCAGGGTGGCGACCACCCGCGACAGCGACAGCTCGGTGAACTGGATCCCGATGAGCCCCGGGAACTGGTTCGCGATCAGGTTCTGGAGTTGGGCGATGTCCATCGTGTCCTCGGCTGGGAAGTGCCGCACTCTAGCGCGGCGATTCCCGTCGCGCCAGCAGTGGCGCGGCCTTGCCGCTATGCTCGGGTCATGCAAGGTGTGTTCGATTTTTCTCCGGCGGCCCTGGCGGAGCTGGCCCGCGCCGACGCGGCGCGCGCGCTCGAAGAGGACGTCGCTTCCGGCGACCTGACGGCCGGCCTCGTGGACCCGTCCCGGCGGGCCCAGGCCCGCGTGCTGGCCCGCGAAGCGGCCGTCATCTGCGGCGCGCCCTGGGCCGAGGCTACGCTGCAGCTGGTGGAACCCGGCGCCCGCATCCAGTGGCTGGTGGGCGAAGGCCAGCGCTGTGCCGCGGACCAGGTGGTGCTGCAGGTGGAAGGCACGGCCCGTGCCTTGCTGACCGCCGAACGGACCATGCTCAATTTCCTGCAACTGCTCAGCGCCGTGGCCACCAAGACGGCGACCTATGTCGAGGCGGTGCGCGGCACCCGCGCCAGCATCGTGGACACGCGCAAGACCCTGCCGGGCCTGCGCCTGGCGCAGAAGTACGCGGTGCGCACCGGCGGCGGCGTGAACCACCGCATCGGCCTGTACGACGCGGTCCTGATCAAGGAAAACCACATCGCCGCGGCGGGGGGCGTGACGCCCGTGCTGCAGGCGGCGCAGCGCGTGGCGGCGGGCGCGTCCTTCATCGAGATCGAGGTGGAGACGCTGGCCCAGCTGCGCGAGGCGCTGGACGCCGGCGCGAAGATGGTCTTGCTGGACAACATGGACATGGACACCCTGCGCGAGGCCGTGCGCATCAACGCCGGCCGCGCGATCCTGGAGATTTCCGGCGGCGTCACGCTGGAGCGGCTACGCGCACTTGCGGAAACCGGGGTCGACCGCATCTCCATCGGGACCCTCACCAAGGACGTGAAGGCCACGGACTTCTCCATGCGGCTGAAGGAAATCTGATGAGCGCTGTCATCCCCATCAAGGAAGTCGAGTACGAGCACCCGCTGCCCGGGAGCACGTGCGACACCAAGTTCGCCTGGGCGCGCGTGCCCGTCGAGCCGCTGCCGCACGAGCGCGCCGAGCTGAAGGAGCGCATCAAGAAGCTGCTCAAGGAACGCAACGCCGTGATGGTCTCGCACTACTACGTGCACCCGGACCTGCAGGACCTGGCGGAGGAAACCGGTGGCATCGTGAGCGACTCGCTGGAGATGGCGCGCTTCGGCCGTGACCACGCGGCGCAGACGCTGGTGGTGTCGGGCGTGAAGTTCATGGGCGAGACGGCGAAGATCCTGTCTCCCGAGAAGCGCGTGCTGATGCCGGACCTGGACGCGACCTGCTCGCTGGACCTGGGCTGCCCCGCCGACGAGTTCGATGCCTTCTGCAGCCAGCACCCGGATCGCACGGTCGTCGTGTACGCCAACACGAGCGCGGCGGTGAAGGCGCGCAGCGACTGGCTGGTCACTTCCAGCTGCGCGCTGGACATCGTGGGCGCGCTCAAGGCCAAGGGCCACAAGATCCTGTGGGCGCCCGACAAGCACCTGGGGAGCTACATCCAGCGCCAGACCGGCGCCGACATGGTGTTCTGGAACGGCTCGTGCATCGTGCACGACGAGTTCAAGGCCTTCGAGCTGGAGGACCTGAAGACGCAGTACCCCAAGGCCAAGGTGCTGGTGCATCCGGAGTCGCCGGCCGACGTGGTGGCGCTGGCGGATGCGGTGGGCTCCACCTCCGCCATCCTCAAGGCGGCCAGCGAGATGGACGCCCGGGAGTTCATCGTGGCCACGGACAACGGCATGATGCACAAGCTGCGCACGCTGAATCCCGGCAAGGTGTTCATCGAGGCGCCGACCGCGGGCAACAGCGCCACTTGCAAGAGCTGCGCGCACTGCCCGTGGATGGCCATGAACGGCCTGGCGGGGCTGGCGCACGTGCTGGAGACCGGCGCGAACGAGGTGTTCGTCGATCCCTCCCTCGGCGAACGCGCGAAGGTGCCGATCGACCGGATGCTGGCGTTCACCGCGGCGCTGAAGGCGGGCCAGCCGGCCGGCGCGCTGGTCCCGAACATCGGGGCCGCCTGAGCGCCGTTACGGCAACGCTGCCTTGACTTCGTCGGGCAGCGCGACGATCTGCGGGTTGGTGATCACGCCGATGCCGAGCGCATCGAGTCCGTCCAGCATCGTGCACTTGAAGGCCGCGCCCGGCTGCTTCAGGCATTCGACGATGCCGCGGCCGGAGGAGGTCGCGGCGTAGCGCGCCGGGTGGAAGGCGTACACCATGTCCTCGGCATTGCGCGGGTACACGGTGCGCTGGAGCAGGTCGTCCGGGTACTTGCGGTCCGTCATGGTGCGGATCATGTAGGCCATGCGCGGCGACAGTTCGGTCAACGGCTGCTTGGTGTCGATGGAATGCGCACCGTGCAGCCCCACCATCGTCACCCCCACCGGCCTGCCGTCGGTGAACGAGCGCTCGGTTCCGCTGAGGAAGATCAGCGCGCACGCCGACTCGCACTTGCCCGAAACGGCGGTCGGCAGGTTCTCCTCGCGGATGCGGTTGCCCACCTGGTAGCCGTTCCACAAGTCGCCGCCGGGGCTTTCGTGCAGCACCACCAGGGTGGGGCGGTGCACGGCGAGGTGGTTGCGCAGCCGGACGAGGTCGTGTTCGTCGACCGGTCCGGACATGACCAGCGTGTCGCCGGCCTGGCGGAATTCCATGGCGGCTGCCGTGAAGGGGGCCAGGCCGGCCAGGAGCAACAGCGATGCGATGAGGTGGCGCACGGCTGAGTTATAGCAACACAGCCGTGTGCGGGCCAGTGCCCGGGTGCCAAAAAGACACGCTCGCGGCCGGCGCGAACCGGCTGTTACGCAGGCGTCAGCGTGGTCGGCGCGGCCACTTCCGCCAGCTGCGGGTAGTCGCGGCTGAAATGCAGGCCGCGGCTTTCGTGCCGGGCCTGGGCGGAACGCACGATCAGATCCGCGACCGTCACCAGGTTGCGCAGCTCCAGCAGGTCGCGCGTGACGTGGAAGGCGCTGTAGAACTCCTGGATTTCCTGCTGCAGCAGCTTGATGCGGTGCGCCGCGCGGTCGAGGCGCTTGTTGGTGCGCACGATCCCGACGTAGTCCCACATGAAGCGGCGCAGTTCGTCCCAGTTGTGGGAGATCACCACCGCCTCGTCCGCGTCCGTCACGCGGCTGTCGTCCCACGGCGCCACCGAGGGGGGCGGGGGCAGGGGCGTGGCGAGGATGTCGTTGGCCGCCGAACGGGCGAACACCATGCATTCCACCAGCGAGTTGCTGGCCAGGCGGTTGGCGCCGTGCAGGCCCGTGTACGCGGTCTCGCCGATCGCATGCAGGCCCGCCAGGTCCGTGCGGCCGGAAAGGTCCGTGTGGATGCCGCCGCAGGTGTAGTGTGCCGCCGGCACCACGGGGATGGGCTCGCGCGTGATGTCGATCCCCAGCTCCAGGCAGCGCGCGTGGATGTTGGGGAAGTGCTCCCTCACGAACCCCGGCGGCTGGTGCGAGATGTCCAGCAGCACGCAGTCCAGCCCGTGCTTCTTCATCTCGAAGTCGATGGCGCGGGCCACCACGTCGCGCGGAGCCAGTTCGAGCCGCGGGTCGTGGTTCGGCATGAAGCGGGTGCCGTCCGGCAGCATCAGCCGGCCCCCTTCGCCGCGCACGGCTTCCGAGATCAGGAAGTTCTTGACGTGCGGGTGGTACAGGCAGGTCGGGTGGAACTGGATGAACTCCATGTTCGTCACGCGGCAGCCCGCGCGCCATGCGGCCGCGATGCCGTCCCCCGTGGACGTGTCCGGGTTGGTGGTGTACAGGTACACCTTGCCGGCGCCGCCGGTGGCCAGGATGGTGTGCGGCGCGCGGAAGGTGACGACCTGGTCGGTGGTCTCGTCCAGCGCGTACAGGCCCAGGCAGCGCTCCGGCTGGTGCCCCAGTTTCGACGCGATGATCAGGTCCACCAGCATGTGGTGTTCCAGCAGCGTGATGTTGGGGGTCTGCTTCACGCGCTGGATCAGCGTCTGCTGCACGGCGGCGCCGGTGGCATCCGTCACGTGCACGATGCGCCGCGCGCTGTGGCCGCCCTCGCGCGTGAGGTGCAGGTGGCCGTCGTCCTCGGTGAACGGAACGCCCAGGCTTTGCAGCCAGGCGACGCTCTCCGGCGCGTGCTCCACCACGAACCGCGTCGCGGCAGGGTCCGACAGGCCGGCGCCGGCGACCAGCGTGTCGTCGACGTGCGCGTCGAAGCTGTCCGTCTTGTCCATCACCGCGGCGATGCCGCCCTGCGCCCAGCCGCTGGAGCCGTCGCTGAGGGAGCGCTTGGTGAGGATGGCGACGCGGTGCGTTGCCGCCAGGTGCAGCGCGATCGAGAGACCGGCGAGGCCGCTGCCCACGATGAGGACGTCGAAATCACGCGGAATGGCCTGGCTCACGGCGGCACCCTTCAGGTTGTTGTTATGCGGGTTGATAAGCCAGGCGCACGTAGATCGGCGCGTAGGCTTCGGCTTGCGTCAGCTCGATCAGCGTTTCCTTGGCGAGCTCCAGCATGGCGATGAAGGTGACGATCAGCACCGGCACGCCCTTGCCCACCTCGAACAGCACCTCGAACTCCACGAACTTGCGGCCCTGCAGCTTCTTCAGGATCATGCTCATGTGCTCGCGCACCGACAGCTCCTCGCGGGTGATCTTGTGGTGCTGGATCAACTTGGCGCGGCGCAGGATGTCGCGCCAGGCCTCCTGCAGGTCCACCACGTGCACATCGGGAAAGCGCGGCTGCAGGGACTGCTCGATGTAGACCTGCGCGCGCAGCACGTCGCGGCCCACCTGCGGCATCTCGTTCAGGCGGAAGGCCGCGGCCTTCATCTGCTCGTACTCCAGCAGGCGGCGCACCAGCTCGGCCCGCGGGTCCTCGGCTTCCTCGCCCTCGGCCGTCTTCTTGGGCGGCAGGAGCATGCGCGACTTGATCTCGATCAGCATCGCCGCCATCAGCAGGTATTCGGCGGCCAGCTCCAGGTTGCGTTCGCGGATTTCGTCGACGTACGTCAGGTACTGGCGGGTCACCGCCGCCATCGGGATGTCGAGGATGTTGAAGTTCTGCTTGCGGATCAGGTACAGCAGCAGGTCCAGCGGGCCCTCGAACGCCTCGAGGAAGACCTCCAGCGCATCCGGCGGGATGTACAGGTCCTGCGGCATGGCGAACAGTGGTTCGCCGTACAGGCGCGCCAGGGCGACCTGGTCGACCACGGCCGGCATGCCGGTCACCTCGTCGGCCGGCGGCTCGGGCAGGACCGGCGTGCTCGTGCTGTCCATGGCGCGGGCCGCTTCAGCGGCGCTGGCGCGGGTCGTCGCCGTACACGTACGGCTTCTGGGGGACGCGGGCTTCCTTCCACTCGGCGATGGCTTCGCGGTCCAGGTTCTTGTCCCACCAGAGCGCGCGGCCGGCGCGCTGCTGCGCCTCCAGGTCGGGACGCTCCTCCTTGAGGCGCGTGATGAACTCGGTGACGTCGGACCGGTAGTCGGGGCGCCGGAAAATGCGTTGCAGGAAGCTGGCCATGGCGCCATTTTAGGGCCTGGCCCCCCGGCGGCTTCAGGGCTGTCGGGCCGGGCTGCCCAGGCGATGCCGCACGTCGCGCAGGAAGGGCCGCAGGGCCAGCAGCCACAGGCCCAGCGCCAGGGGGACGGTCGAGCCGAAACCGACGTACTTGAACCCGAGAGCGCCTGCGATGCCGCCGACGAAGAAGCTGCAGACCAGCAAGGTGTGGATGCGCAGCTTGCCGCGGTTGGCCAGTACCGGGTCGGCGCTGTCGCGCGGGTTGATGTACAGCAGCTTGCCCAGCTCGATGCCGATGTCGGTGACGAGCCCGGTGACGTGGGTCGTGCGGATCTCCGCGCGCGAAATCTTGGTGATCACCGCGTTCTGCAGGCCCATGATGAAGCACAGGAGCAGCACGGTGAGCGGCACGAACAGCGGCGCGAAGTGGTGGATCGAGGCGCCCGCGACGCCGAACACCAGCAGCGCGACCGCTTCCAGGAACAGCGGCAGCCCGTAGGCGCTGTGCAGGCGACGCCGCAGGCCCCAGTTGACCAGGACAGCGGTGGTCATGGCGCCGCCCACGAAGGCCGCGATCGCTCCGGCGGCAGCGGCGGCGAGGGTGAGCTGGCCGAGCACGAGGTGGTCGGCGACCGAGGAGAGCACCCCGGTCATGTGCGAGGTGTACTGGCCCACGGCGAGGAGGCCGCCCGCGTTGATGGCGCCGGCGACGAAGGCGAGGAAGGCGCCGAGCCGGATGTTCGCCTGGGTGGTCCGGTCGACCTCGGCCCAACCCCGAATGTAGGCGAACATGGCGGCTGCGTGCTCCTGCTACTTGTCGTCCGAGGAGGGCAGCACCACGTCCGCGGCGACGCCCACCGCCTTGCCGGTCAACTTGACGGTGCCCACCGCGGCATCGACCGCGAGCCCGCCGGCCGTGGCGGCGAGGCCGACCGCGGCGCCGGTCACGGTGATGACGGTGCAGCCGCCGAGGGTGGCGGCCAGGAGGCCGGCGAGGCCGGCACGGATGAGGTACTGCATCCCGCGAGCTTAGCGCAGGCGCCTCAGGCGGAGCGGGCCTTTACATACGCTGACAGCGTGTGCAGCAGCGCGGTCAGGTCCTTCTGCACGCGGGCGAAACCCGCGTTGCGCTCGCGCGTGGCCTCGTCCAGGTACAGCGGCCGGCGGATCTCCACCTGCAGGCTGTGGCGGTTGCGCGCCGGCTGGCCGATGCGGGCGATCAGCTGCACGCCCTTGTACGGGTCGTTGCGCGCCACGGTGTAGCCGCAGCCCCTCAGCTCGCGCTCGACGACGTCGACGAAGCCCGGTTCGCAGGTGGTGCCGTCGCGGTCGCCCAGCACGAAGTCCGCCAGCGGGTGCGGGCTCACGATCTGCAGGCGTTCGTACGCATCGTTGGGCATCGAGTGCAGGTTCAGGTGCCAGACGCCGCCGAAACGGGCGGCCGTGTCCTCGATGGCCGTGGACAGGGCTGCGTGGTACGGCCGGTACCAGCTGTCGATGCGGTTGCGCACCTCCGCCACCGTGAGCTGCCGGTCGTAGATCGGCACGCCCTTGCGGACGTTGCGCCAGACGAGGCCGAAGCCGAGGCGGCTTTTTTCGCTGGGCGCCAGCGGCTCTGGCCAGGGCTCGGCCAGCAGCGCCGCATCCAGGTCGTCGACGTTGCGGTTGGCGTCGATGTAGGTGCGCGGAAAGTGCGCGTGCAGCAAGGTGCCGCCGACTTCCGGCACCGCCTGCCAGAGGGCCTCGACGTGGGTGTCCTCGCCGCGCCGCAGCAGCTCGCGCGGAACCGCATGGCGGTAGTCGTCCGGGTAGAAGGTGCCGCTGTGCGGGGAGTCGCACACCAGCGGCACCGCCGCAGCCGCGGGCGGCAGCAGGGTGAAAGGCGCCACGCTCATTCGGCCTTGATGTTGGCCATCTTGGAGACGCGCTCGTAGCGCTCCATGGCCTGCTGGATCTGCTTGCCGAATTCGGCCGGCGTGGTCGGGACCATGGTGGCGCCGAGCTCGTCGATCTTCTTCACGAACTCGGGGTTCTTCATGGCCTTCAGGAAGGCCGCGTTCAGCCTGGCCACCACTTCGGGCGGGGTGCCCGCGGGCGCCACCACGCCGAACCAGCCGCCGCCGCCCATCTGCGGGAAGCCGAGTTCGCCGTAGGTCGGCACGTCGGGCAGGGCGGGCGAGCGCTTCTCGGACAGCACGGCGAGCGCCCGCAGCTTGCCGGACTTGATGTGCGGCAGCGCGGAGGGCAGGTTGTCGGTGATGGCGTCCACCTGGCCGGCGATCGCGTCGTTCATCGCCTGGCCGCCGCCCTTGTACGGAACGTGCAGCAGCTTGATCTGGGCGAGCGCCATGAAGTGCTCGATGTTGGCGTGGCCGAGCGAGCCGGTGCCGGGCGTGCCGAAGCTGAACTTCTCCGGCGCTGCCTTGGCCTGCGCGATGAAGTCCTTCATGTTCTTCGCCGACACCTTGTTCGGATTCACCGCGAACACGCTGGGCGTCGTCGCCACGTTGGTGACCGGCATGAAGTCCTTCACGGGGTCGTACTTCAGCTTGCTGCCGTAGACCGCCGGGTTGGCGCCGTGGGTGCTGACCGTGGCCATGCCGAGCGTGTAACCGTCCGGCCGGGACTTGGCGACGTACTCCATGCCGAGCGAGCCGCCGGCGCCGCCCTTGTTCTCCACGATGATCGGCTGGCCCAGTTCGCGGCCGCCGTATTCGGCGATCAGGCGCGCGGCGATGTCGGTGGAGCCGCCGGGCGCGAAGGGCACGACGAGGCGGATCGTCTGGTTGGGATAGGCGGACTGCGCGGTGGCGAGGCCCGTGGCGGCCAGTGCGGCGGCGCAGGCGACGGCCTTCAGGAAGTGGCGGGTGTTCATGGCGCGCAGGTTAGGGTGCCGCGCGCCCGGGCACAAACGACTTTTTCAGCGCCGGTGATGACATGATGTAATCGCGCCATGGCCATCCGCAGTCCGTCGCTGGTGGAGTTGCACGCCTTCCTGGCGGTGGCACGCACCGGCAGTTTCCGCAAGGCGGGCGAGGCGCTGCACGTCACCCAGGCCGCGGTGAGCCGCGCCGTGCAGAGGCTCGAGGAACAACTGGGCCTCGACGTCGTGGAGCGCTCCGGCGCCGGCGTGCGGCTCACGCCGGAGGGCGCCGAGCTGCGCCGGCGCACCGAGAAGCACGTGGCGGCCCTCGAGGACGCCGCGCTGCACCTGCGGCGCACCTCGGACCGCATGCGCCTGCGCCTGTCCGTGGTGCCCAGCCTGGGCACCTTGTGGCTGCTGCCGCGGCTGGAGGACTTCCGCGCGCGCCATCGGGAAGTGGAGATCGAGTTCCGCCAGTACACCCGCGACGATGACTACCTGCGCGAGGACGTGGACCTGTGGATCGTGCTGAAGCAGGGCGCGAAGCAGCAGTGGCCGCGGCAGGTGGCGGCGCGCTACCTGGTGGGCCGCGACATCGTGGCGGTTTGCACGCCCGGCGTGGCGAAGGACATCCGCAAGCCGGAGCAGCTGCTGGAAAAGCCGCTGCTGTACCACTCCTCCTATCGCGAGAACTGGACCCTGTGGACGCAGGCCGTGGGGCTCGCGCTGCCGGAGCGCTGGCGCGGCACCGGCTTCGACCTGGCGATCAACCTCATCGAAGCGGCGCGCGCCGGCATGGGCGTCGCCGTCGTCCAGAAGTGCATGGTGGAGGCCGACCTGGCGTCGGGCCGGCTCGTGACGCCGGTGCCGGGCACCGCGTCCACCGGACGCGGCTACTACCTCTGTCGCCGCCGGGCGCTGGCGGCGCATCCGGCGGTGGACCTGTTCTCCGAATGGGTCGAGGAACAGGCCGCGGTCAGCGAACCCGCATCCCCGGCTGCGCGCCCGGCCAGGCGCTGAGCACGTAGATCCCCGGCTGCGCCTTGCCGTCCGCGTGGCTGGCCGACAGCACCATGCCCTCGCTCACGCCGAACTTCATCTTGCGCGGCGCAAGATTGGCGACGACCACCGTGAACTTGCCGACCAGGTCTTCCGGCTTGTACGCCGACGCTATGCCCGAGAACACGTTGCGCAGGCGGCCTTCGCCCACGTCCAGCGACAGCTGCAGCAGCTTGGTGGAGCCTTCGACGTTCTTGCACTCGACGATCCTCGCGATGCGCATGTCGACCTTGAGGAAGTCGTCGATCGTGATGCTCTCGCCGATGTCTTCGCCCCCAGGCTTCTCTTCACTCCCTCCCCCACTGGGGGAGGCCTGGGGTGGGGGTGCCCCGTTGCCCGCCGCCGCTTCCGCTGGCGCCTCGAACAACGCATCCAGCTGCTTTTCCTCCACCCGCTGCATCAGGTGCTTGTACCCACCCACCACGTGTCCAGCCGGCAGCGGCGCCACCGCGTTGTTCCAGTCCAGGGCTTCGCACTGCAGGAAGGCTTCCGCCTGCGCCGCGAGCGCCGGCAGCACCGGGCGCAGGCAAGCCGTGAGCAGGCGGAACATCTGCAGGCACCAGCTGCCGACGGCGGCGGCTTCGTCGCCCTTGCCTTCCTTGGCCAGCTTCCAGGGGGCGGCGGCGTCGAAAGCCGTGTTCACCTGGTCCGCCACGGCCATGACTTCGCGCAGCGCCTTGGCGTAGTCGCGCGCTTCGTACAGGCCGCGGACGCTTTCCACCAGCGCCTTCGCGTCGATGGCTGCGAGGGCCGGGCCCGCCACCAGCTTGCCGCCCGGCACGAATTTCACGGCGCGGCTGGCGATGTTGACGTACTTGCCGACGAGGTCGCTGTTGACCCGCGCCATGAAGTCCTCGGCGTTGAAGTCGATGTCCTCGTTGCGCCCGTTCAGTTTGGCCGCGAGGTAGTAGCGCAGCCACTCGGGGTTCATGCCCAGCGACAGGTACTTGAGCGGGTCCAGGCCGGTGCCGCGGCTCTTGCTCATCTTCTCGCCGTTGTTCACGGTCAGGAAGCCGTGCACGA
>JAJNBO010000400.1 GCA_021156245.1 Ramlibacter sp.
ATTCATGACGGTGCGGCGGCGCTCCGGCGCGGCCCGTTGCCCCGGCCGCAGCGCCGTGGGTGCGGCCTGCGCATTCAACCCGGCCCAGTTGCCGGTGGCAGCGAACACGGCCTCCGGCATGGTGAGGTTGAGCTTGTTCAGGCGCCACTCCCGAATGCCCCCTTCGCGCGCCACTGCGTTGGCGCCCCGGTTGATGGCTTCTATTTCAAGGCGCCCGAGTTTTTTGCCCCGCAGATCAAAGTCGTCGACGACGATGTCCAGCGCCGGCAGGTTGTCGGGCTGCTCGTCCAGCAGGGCCTCGACCTCCTTGGCCGCAGACGCGGCGATGGACAGCCGCGCGAGGCGCGCATGCAGCCGGCCCCCGCCCAGCCCTGACGAGGACTGTCGAAACTCGAGGTAGCCATTGAGCTCGTTGGCGTCCACGTTGGCGCGCCACGTCAGGCCCTCGCGCGAACCGCCCACCACCACGTTGTGGAAAGTGCGGCCCTCGACTTTGAGCTCCTTGGCCCGCACCGCCAGAACCGTGGGCAAGTAGCCTTGCGCCGCGCCCCCGCCCGTGGCCCGCACCGAAGCCGCGCCGCCGCCAGCCGCCTGGCCCAGCACGCTCTCCCACGCGTCGGCGTTGACCGAGGCCAGATTGATGTTGGCGCTCACGCCTTGCTCGGGCAGCGCCGCCGCCTCGCCCGCCGCCAGACCGACCGCAATCGCGCCGCGCACAACGCGCGGCTCCGGACCCGACAGGTCGCGCACGTAGACCACCGAGGCGATGCGCCCCACTTCCACGGTGAGCTGGTCTTGCAGGCGCAGGGGGCTGCCCGGCGGGGCGGCCGCCGATTCGCGCACCAACGCGCTCTCGTAGCGCACCGGCAGTGCGGCCTCTGCCGCCTTGGCCAGTGGCGCCGGTAGGTTCAGCGCCATACCCTGCAGGTTGGTTGCAACGCCGATCTCCGGCTCGCCGCGACGCACCGCCAGCGTGACTGTGTAGGCGGCGCTGCCGGTGGCGTCCCGGGCGAGGCGCGAAACGAAGCCGATCTCCTTGGCCTGTCGAAGGCCCTCGGCGGTGGCCGTGCCCTGCGCACGCAGCAGAATGGTGGGCTCATTGTTACCCGACGCAGGCGCGGCGGGCATCGTGCGAGTGCCGCCTTCGAGCCGCACGTCACCGCCCAGCGCCCGAGCCTGCGTGCCCACCAGCGCGAAGCCGCGCTCGTTGAAGGTGACGGCCCCTCTCGAACGCGAGAGCAAGGGGCTGTCGGGGGTGATCTGGATGTCGTTGCCCGCCAGGGTGACGCTGCCTTGCACCGTCGATTTTTCCAGCGTTGCGATGGGCAGGTGCAGCTGCAGGCGCAAATCGGAGTTGCCGGTGGCGTTTGCCTTGGCCAGCGCATGGTTCGTCATGGCCGCCAGCGGCGAGGTGTTGACCACGCCGAGCGACTGCGCCAGCGGTCCTCGCACTTCGCCGGTGACCGCAACCGTTGTCGTGCCGAAATCGGGGATCTGCGCCTGCGCTTTCACCTGCAGGCCGGGCGATCCGGCGAAGCGCCCCACGGCGTTCTTGACTTGCATGCCGTTGCCCAGGAACAGCAGCTCGCCCGACAACTGCGTGAGCGCCGGCCAGGTTGCCGTGCCCGTCACCGCGCTGCGAGGCACGTAAGCGTAAGTCACGTTGCGCACGTCGGCGGTTACCCGGAACTCGCCCAGCTTCGGATCGGCGAATGGAAAGTCCTTGAGGTTGCCCCTGACACGGAACTTGGCGCCGGAGGCCACGCCCTGCACCACCGACTCGCGCACGTAGTCGCGCGCCTCTTTGGGCACGCCCAGCGGCAGGTAACGGTACACGCGGGCGCCATTAGCGCGGCTCATGCTCGCCTGCAGGTCCAGCACGCCGGGGAATCGTGCGGCACCCTCGCCGGTGCGCCACGTTGCCTGGCCGTCGCCCTGGGCATCCACGTTGGTGAACTTGAGGTTACTGACGGTGGTGGAGATGGCTTGGCCATCGACCTGCCACTGCAAGTCGGCGGACAGCGCATCGAGCAACACGACAGGGTCTTCGAACACGCCGGGCACTTCGATCGCGCCCTTGCTCACCGCGAACTTGCCCTTGCCGCCGGCCTGGCTCAAATCAAAATCCACGGACGCCCCTCGAACCCCGGGCGAACCGGCGGCCGGCGGCGCGCCGGACGGCGCTTGGCCCGCCCGGGCGGCAACCTCCAGCCGCACCGCGCGCCCGCGGGCCTGGTAGGCCTGCAGCGCATCGAGCGGGCCCTGCCACTTGGCCTGCAGCGTTTCCACGAGCCCCTTGGGCGAGTAGCCGGCCAGGGCGGAGTGCGTCGCGGCACCCAACGGCAGGCGGCTTGCGACCTGCGACAGCGCGAACAGGTCCAGCTTGTCGGCGCGGATCTCACCCTGCGCGGGTCGCTTCCCCTCGCCCGGCGTCCAGGCCACGAAGACGTTGCCACCGGGCCAGCGCTGCCCTTCCTGGGTTTCGAACTGCAGCGCCTGGGTCTCGAATTCAAATCCACCGTCGCCCAGGCGCTTGCCGCCCATGCGACCGGAGACCGTTCGCAAGGCCAGCGGCGCGAGCGATGGCTCGAGCCGGGTGCTCACGTCGGCCAGCACGACGTCGGCCACTCCGCCCGACAGCTGGCCGCGCGCCACGTCCAGCCAGGCGCGCATTGCACCACGGCCCTGGTTCACCTCGAAACCCAGGTTCGCGTGGCGGCGCAGCTGCGACACATCCACCCGCGTGAAATCGGCATACACCTGGCCCTCCCAGTCCTGCCAGCGGCCATGGCGGGTGGACAGCAAGGGTTGGCGGAACTGGCCGACCAGGCTGAAGCGATCGCCCCAGGCGGGCGGCGGCGTCGCGTCCAGCCGCAGCGCGTGGCGGCGCGCGCTGTTGCGCATCACGAAGTTCACCTGGTCCAGGGCCAGCGGCGGGGCCGCACGCATCTCGTCGGTCCAGCGGACGGTGCCGTTGCGGATGACGAACTCGGTCTGCTCGAAGAACCAGTCCGCGGCCTGCCCGTCGTTGTCGCTGCTGCGCGAGAAGTCCAGGCCGCCGACGTAAATTTTTCCGTCCGCGGCCCGGCGCACATCGAGCTCCGGCCGATCTATATAGAGCTGCTCGAACCCGAGGTTCCACAGCGAGCGGGGAGTGAGCGCCGCCAGCACCCGCGGCAGGCGCAGCGCCGGCCGCCCCTGCGGGTCCAGCAAAACGACATCGATGAGCTCGAAGGAGGGGATCAGCCCCTCGCTGCGGGCAGCGATGCTGCCGATGCGCACGGGTACCCCCAACACCCGCCCGGCTTCGATTTCCAGGTCGGGGCGAAGCTCACCGATTCGGGGCACAATCCAGCCATGC
>JAJNBO010000401.1 GCA_021156245.1 Ramlibacter sp.
ATGCTGGTGGTCGCGCTCGTGTGCGCGGCGCCCGTCCTGGCCTCCTACTTCACCTACTACGTCGTGCGTCCCGAAGGCCGCCGCAACTACGGCGAGCTGATCGATCCGCAGCGGCCCATCCCCTCCATCGCGGGCACCGCGCTGGACGGCAAGGCCGTCGTCCTTCCTTCGCTGCAAGGGCAGTGGCTGCTGGTGAGCGTCGCGGGCGGCGCCTGCGATGCCGCCTGCGAGAAGCACCTGTATTTCCAGCGCCAGATGCGCGAGGGCCTCGGCCGGGAGAAGGACCGCCTGGACTGGGTGTGGCTGATTCCGGACGACGTGCCGGTGCGCGACGAGCTCAAGCCGGCGCTGAACCAGGCCACGGTGCTGCGCGTCGATCCGGCGCAGCTGGCCGGCTGGCTCGCCGCCGCGCCGGGCCGGCAGCTGGCCGACCACCTGTACATGGTCGATCCGCTCGGCCACTGGATGATGCGTTTCCCCGCGACGCAGGACGCGGCCACGGCGGCCAAGGTGCGCAAGGACCTCGAGCGGCTGATGCGCGCCTCGGCCGGTTGGGACAAGCCGGGCCGCGGCGACTGAGATGGACGCGTCGCTCTACGACCTCGGACCTGCCTTGCAGCTCGCGCTGCTGGGCCTGGTGGTCGCATCGGGGCCCTTGGCCTGGGTGTGGCTGCGCAACCGGCAGGCTGCACCGGCGCAGCGCTTGTCCGCGCTGACGCTGCTCACCCTGTTCCTGACCTTCGACCTCGTGCTGTTCGGCGCCTTCACGCGCCTGACGGATTCCGGCCTGGGGTGCCCCGACTGGCCGGGTTGCTACGGCAACGCCAGTCCCGTCGGAGCCCTGCAGGAAATCCGCGCCGAGGAGGCGCGCATGCCGACCGGGCCCGTGACGCATGGCAAGGCGTGGGTGGAGATGATCCACCGCTACCTCGCCACCGGCGTGGGTGTGCTGATCATGACGCTGGCCATCGCGACGTGGCTGCAGCGCAGGCGCGGCTTGCCCGTGCATCCGGGCTGGCCGGCGCTCACCCTGGCCTGGGTCTGCCTGCAGGGCGCGTTCGGCGCCCTCACGGTCACGATGAAACTGTTCCCCGCCATCGTCACCCTGCACCTGCTCGGAGGCATGGTGCTGCTGGCGTTGCTCGCCATGCAGGCGGTCGCGTACCGCCAGGCGCAGCGCGGCAGCGGACCCGCGCTCATTCCGTCGGCAGCGCGGAACTGGCTGGTCGGCGCGTACGCGCTGCTGTGGGTGCAGGTCGCCCTCGGGGGCTGGGTGAGCACGAACTATGCGGTGCTCGCGTGCAGCAGCTTCCCCACGTGCCAGGGGCAGTGGTGGCCGCCCATGGACTTCGCGCAGGGCTTCGAGATCTGGCGGCATCTCGGCATGACGGGTGCCGGCGAGCACGTCACCTTCGCCGCGCTCACCGCGATCCACTACACGCACCGGCTCGTCGCCTATGCGTTGTTCGTCGTGCTGGGCGTGCTGGCGTGGCGACTGCGCGGTGGGCCGCTCCAGTGGGCCAGCCGCGCCGTCGCCGCGCTGGCGCTGTGGCAGTTCGCGACCGGCCTGTCCAACGTCGTGCTCGGATGGCCGCTGGTGGCCGCCGTGTCGCACACCGGTGGCGCCGCCGCGCTGGTGGTGGCCATGACCTGGGCGCTGCGCGAAAGCCGCGCGGCGCGTGCGCCTGCTGTCGCCGTCCACGGTCGCGAGGTGTCCGCATGAATGCAACGGTCGTGGGGCAGTTCTACCAGCTGACCAAGCCGCGCGTGGTGCAGCTGATCGTGTTCTGCGCGCTGATCGGCATGGTGCTCGCCGTGCCGGGGCTGCCTGGCTGGAACGAGGTGCGCATCGCCCTGATCGCCTGCGCCGGCATCTGGCTGGTCGCCGGGGCCGCCGCCGCCTTCAACTGCATCGTGGAGAAGGGGATCGACGCCAAGATGCGCCGCACCGCCTGGCGGGCCACCGCCAAGGGCGAGTTGAGCGACACGCAGACCTTGCTGTTCTCGGCGGCCCTGTGCGCGCTGGGTTCGTGGGTGCTGTACCGGTGGGTCAATCCGCTGACGATGTGGCTGACGCTCGGCACCTTCATCGGCTACGCGGTGATCTACACGGTGGTCCTGAAGCCGCTGACGCCGCAGAACATCGTGATCGGCGGGGCCTCCGGCGCGATGCCGCCCGTGCTGGGATGGGCCGCGCTCCGTGGCGACGTCGGCCCGGAGGCCCTCATCCTGTTCCTGATCATCTTCCTGTGGACGCCGCCGCACTTCTGGGCGCTGGCGCTGTACCGCGTGGAGGACTACCGCAAGTCCGGCCTGCCGATGCTGCCCGTGACGCACGGCAACGAGTTCACGCGCCTGCAGATCCTGCTGTACACGCTGGTTCTGTTCGCGGCGTGCCTGATGCCCTTCGCCTATGGCATGAGCTCCTGGCTGTACCTGGCGGTGGCGCTGGTGCTGAGCGCGGGCTTCACCTGGTACGGCTTCCGGCTGTGGCGCGAGTATTCCGATGCGCTCGCGCGCAAGACTTTCCGCTTCTCGCTGATCCACCTGAGCGTGCTGTTCGCCGCCTTGCTGGTGGACCACTACATCTTCTGAGGCCCGCATGCAGCGCCGCACCTTCCTCCTCGCCGGCTCCGGCGCCATCGCACTGGCCGGCTGCGCCGAGAACAAGCCGCAGTTCAAGGCGGTGGACATCACCGGCGCCGACTACGCGAAGGACTTCCCTCTGCCGGACATCGACGGCCGCATGCGCAGCATCCAGGACTTCAAGGGCAAGGCCGTCGTCGTGTTCTTCGGCTTCACGCAGTGCCCCGACGTGTGCCCGACGACGCTGACCGAGATCGCCCAGGCCAAGAAGCTGCTGGGCCCCGACGGCGACAAGGTGGTGGGCGTGCTGGTCACCGTCGACCCCGAGCGCGACAAGCCGGAGATCCTGAAGGCGTACGTGGCGAACTTCGGCGCCGATTTCGTCGCCTTGCGCGGGTCGCCCGAGCAGACCGCGGCGGTCGCCAAGGACTTCAAGGTGTTCTACAAGAAGGTCGACCTCAAGAGCGGCGGCTACACGATGGAGCATTCGGCGGCCAGCTACGTGTACGACCCGCAGGGGCGCTTGCGCCTGTACAGCCGCTACGGCTCCGGGGCGCAGGCGCTCGCCGACGACCTGAAGCTGCTGCTGAAGGCGTGACTGCCTAGAAGTTGAGCGGCTTGATCAGCTTGCGCGTGTCCGGCGTGAGCTGGTCCAGGCCTTCCAGCACCCAACGCAGGCTGGCCGCGCCATCGAGCTGGGGCTCGGGCAGCAGGGCCACGGCCACGTGGAACTTGAGCGTCAGCGCCGCCGGCAG
>JAJNBO010000402.1 GCA_021156245.1 Ramlibacter sp.
GGGAACCAGGATGTATTCGAGCCGCGCGGCGATGCCGTACGCCGCGACCGCGAGGCTGCCGAAGGTCGCGACATAGGCGGTGGCCACCGCGATGGACGCGTTGCTCAGCACCGGGCTCATCGCGGAGGGCAGCGCCAGCTTCAGGAGCTGGCGGAACGTGCTGCGCTGGACCTGCCAGCCCGGGCCGACGATGCGCACCGCGGCGCCGCGCCGCGACAGCCATGCGAGAAGACCGAGCGCGGAGACCGCGTTGCAGGCGACCGTGCTGGCCGCCGCGCCTGCGACACCGAGCGGCGGAACGGGGCCGGCGCCGAACACCAGCAGCGGGCACAGCACGAGGTGCATCACGGTCGTCCCCACCAGTGCGAGTGCGGCCGCACCCATGGCTCCGGTGCCGCGCGCCACGCCGGCGAGCACGTTGACCGACCACACGGCGGACGCGCCGGCAAAAAGCACGGCCGCATAGCTGCTCGCCTGCGCCAGTACGCCGTCGCGCGCGCCCATCGCGCTGTACAAGGACGACCCGGAAGCGGCCAGCGTGAACAGCAGCGACGCCAGCAGCCCGAGCAGCAGCGCGTGGCGCGCCAGCCGCGTGGCCTGCGCCGCGTCGCCGCCGCCGAGCGCACGCGCCACCACGGCGGTGGTGCTGCCGCCCAGCCCGCCGGCGGACATCTGCAGCATCAGCATCGCGAGCGGCAGGACCACCGCGACACCGGCCAGCGCATCCGCGCCGAGCCGTCCCACGATGTAGCCGTCGAAGCCGATGACGATGGTGTTGGCGAACAGGCCCAGCACGTTCGGCGTCGCCAGGCGCAGCAGCGTGGGCAGCACCGGCCCCTGCAGCATGCGCTGCGTCGCAGGTTTCGCGGCCAGGCTGGCGGCAGCGCTCATGCGGCCGCCAGGTACGCCGCGGCGGCGCTGGACAGCGACTGCTTCACCTGCCGGGTGAGCTCGTCCGCGAGCACTTCCTCCTGGCCGGCTTCCAGTCCATCCAGGGCCGCGGCCACGATCGCGTCGGGCGTGGACTTCGGCATCTCGATGCCGCGCGCGAGATCGGTGTCGACAAAGCCCATGTGCAGCGCGGTCACCTGCGTGCCTTGCACGCGCAGCTCGTGGCGCAACCCGTTGGTGAGGGCCCAGGCGGCGGACTTGGTCGCGCCGTACGTGCCGAGCAGCGGGCGATTGAGCCAGCTCGCGATCGAGAGCACGTTGAGCATCGCGCCGCCACCGTTGGCGGCGAGAACCGGCGCGAACCCTTGCGCCATGCGGAGCATGCCGAAGAAGTTCACTTCCAGCTGGCGCCGCGTTGCTTGCAAAGTGGGGTCCTGCAGGAAGCCGCCGGTCTCCGCGACGCCCGCGTTGTTGACCAGCACCGAGACGTCGCGACAGTCGTGCACCGCGCGGGACACCTGGTCGGGGTCGGTCACGTCCAGCTGGATCGGCAGCACGCCCGGCAACTGGATGCGCGACGGATCGCGCGCGGCTGCGTACACGCGGCGCGCGCCGCGGGCGAGGGCGGCACGGGCAAAGGCGAGGCCGATGCCGCGGTTGGCGCCGGTGACCAGGACGGTGGCATTGGAAAGTTGCATGGAGCGCTCCTGTTCATATGATGACCGTCATATGGGCGGCCGAAGAAAAAGCGCGACGATGCGCGCGGTGCTCAGCGGCCCTTGGGCAGCCGGGGTTCGAACTGCTCCAGCAGGAAGGTACGGACGGCCGCCAGGTGGCGCCGGCCCTTGGCGTTGTCGCCCAGTGCACGGGCGAGCTGCAAGGCGCCGACGAGTTGCGACGCGACGATCGCGGCAGTTTCGGCCGGCGCGTCCGCATCGAGGGTCGCGGCCACGGCGGCGCCCAGGGATTGGACGCGGACGGCCCCGGCCGCGCGCACCGCGTCGGACTGGCGCGGCATCTCGGAGGCCAGCGCCGCGACAGGGCAGCCGCTTTCCGCCGAGCCGAGATGGCGGTCGGACAGATAGCTCTCCACCAGCGCACGGAAGCGGCTCACCGACTTCTTCTGGCCCGCTTCCATGGAGCGCAGCAGGCGCGCCCGGCTGTCCTGCCCGGCGCGCTCCAGCGCCTCCACCAGCAAGGCGTCGCGCGAGGGGAAGTGCGCATAGAAGCCCCCGTGGGTGAGACCCACGCGCTTCATGATGTCCGCCACGCCCACGCCCTGGAAGCCGCCGTCGCGCAGCACGCGTGCGGCGGTGTCCACGATGCGCTCGTGCGTCTGCTGCTTGCGGGTGGCGGGAGCTTGGTCCATGGCTGAGGGTTTCAGGACCGGAAGATACGACTTATATGATGACCATCATACGGATGCGGTCATCCAGACCTGGTGCAGTGGCAGCCTCTCGAATCCGAGCCGCTCCAGCGCCGCGCCGCCGACGGCGTGCCGCTGGAGTTGCGGGACGTTCACCGGGTGCCCGTGACGGGTCGACAGCAAGGCCGCCAGCAATTGCTCGGCGTCCTGCTGCGCCGGAGCACGGTCCACCAGGCTGTGCACCTGGACACCGCCCCCGGCTGCCTGCGAGAAGACGAGTTGCGCCTCGCCCTGGCGCCAGGCCTGCAACCGCGCGGGCAAGGCACGCAGGGAACGCGGCGTCACCTGCAGTGGAAGCGCAATACCCGCCTCGCGGCAGGCCTCCAGCCACGCGAAGGCTGTTTCCATCTCGATGACCCGAGGGGCGGCGCTGGTGGGTTGGTCATGCCCAGAGTCCCTGCGGTATCCGTACAGCGCATCGATCGTCGTGAACCCATGCTTCTCGTACAGGCGCAGCGCCCGCGTGTTCTGCGCGAAGCATTCCAGCTCCACGGTTTCCACGCCCGCTGCCTTCGCACGCGCGGTGAAGTCCTGGAGCAGCGCGGGTGCCGCTCCACTGCCCCGTGCCGCGGGCAAGGCCCCCATGGTTCCCAGCCGCCAGCTTGCGCACTCCGGACGCGGCGCCACGAAGCAGAAGGCGATCGGGTCGTTGCCGGCCACAGCCACGCGGCTGAGGGGAAGCTCCACCCCCTGGCGCGCGAGGAACGACGGCCACTCGGCCAACGGCATCCGGAACGGGCCGATCAAGTAATCGGCGAAGGCGGCGGCGAAGGCAGCATGAAGGCGCGCGGGCTCGATGGCGTCGGCGGCGACGATGTCGAACGAAGACATGCGCAAAGTATCGCCTTGACAATCCGGACCACCGGATGTTACAAATTGTGCGATGGACCTCATGACCCCGGACGAACGACGCATCGTCTATGCGCGCCTCGTTCGCGGCTTCGTCGAAACCGCCGCCGCCCGCGAGCGTCGTGAACTGCAATGGACCTGGCTGATGGCCGCCCACGTGGTCGGGCAGCACGAGAGGTGATGGGGCAGTTGCTGCGCATCGCCCTGCTGCCCCTTGGTCACCTGCTGCGCCGCATTCCCGCAGGCAACATCGGCCGCGCCACCGTGCCGGTCACGCAGGCGATGCAGCCCCCGGAGACGGTGCAGGTGCTGATCGACTGGGCGCGGCTGGCGACCAGGCTGCCGCGCTAGCTTGCGACGTCATTCCCACGAAGGCGGGAACCCAGGGCTTCCGAATTCGGGTGCATGGGAGCCCTGGATCCCCGCCTCGGCGGGGATGACGAATCAGCTCAGGTGCTTGCCGACGATGCCCGCCAGTTCGAACATCGTCACCTGCGGCTTGCCGAACACCTTCTGCAGCTTCTCGTCCGCGTTGATCGCGCGCTTGTTCGTCGCGTCCTGCAGGCCCTGCGCCTTGCCAGCCCGTCGCCGATCACCGCTGCGAGTTCGGGGCTCGGCTTCAGCGTCCCGGCCGCGGGAGCCTTCCTGGCGGCGGCCTTCTTGGCCGGCGCCGCCTTCTTCGCGGGCGCCTTCCTGGCAACTGCGGCCTTCGCGGCCTTGGCAGTGGCCTTGTACGGCGCCGGCGGCTCCTTCGCCTTGGCGCGCGTGGCCGCCGTGCCCTTCGTCGCGGCACCCGCCCCCTTGCGCGGCGGGAACTTGGATGCGCGCGGCTCGAACTCGAAGTTCACCTTGCCCGCTTCCGCATCCCACGCGAGGAAGGCCTTGAACGGCCGGCGCGTGCGCATTGACACGAACTTGTCCAGCAGGTCGGTCTTGCCCGTGGCCAGCAACTTGGCCATCTGCTCGCGCTCCACCGGCTGCTGCAGGATGATCTTGCCGCTGCGGAAGTCGCAGGTGGGCGTGGGATGGTCCTGCGTCGGCACGGCGCGTTCACAAACGTAGTTGCTGCCCCACTCGAACACCTTGTGGCCGCACTTCGGGCACGGGCCCAGCGGCTCCTGCGCCGACAGGTCCACCACCTCGCCGGTTTCCGCCGGGTTGTCTTCCTTGCCGAAGTCGAACTCCAGCTTCCAGTTCTTCTCTTCCTCGTCGAAGGCCAGCGCCAGTTCGGCGGTGAAAGGCCAGCCCGCCTTGGAGCGGAAGCCCTGCAGCGGCCCGATGCGCTTGTTCTCCAGGAACTGCTCCACTTCGCCGAGTTCGAACGCGCGTCCCGCCGGGATCTTGGTGAAGGAGAAGCCGCAAGGCTGCTGCCCCGCCTTGCCGACGCAGTTGTAGCGGCGGTAGCTTTCCTGCACGACGCCGCCGCAGTTGGGGCAGGGCGTCTTCAGCGTCGCATAGTCGCCCGGGACGGTGTCGCGGTCGTACTCCTTGGCCTTCATGACGATGCGTTTCGTCATGTCCGCGATCTCGTGCATGAACTGGTCGCGCGACAGCTTGCCGTGCTCCATCTGCGCGAGCTTGTATTCCCACTCGCCGGTCAACTCGGGCTTGCTCAGTTCCTCCACGCCCAAGCCGCGCAGCAGCGTCATGAGCTGGAACGCCTTGGCGGTGGGGATCAGCTCGCGGCCTTCGCGCAGCATGTACTTCTCGTTGATCAGGCCTTCGATGATGGACGCGCGCGTGGCCGGCGTGCCCAGGCCCTTCTCCTGCATGGCCTCGCGCAATTCATCGTCCTCGACGAACTTGCCCGCGCCTTCCATGGCGCCGAGCAGCGTGGCTTCGCTGTAGCGCGCGGGCGGGCGCGTCTTCAGGCCCTTGGCCTCGACGCTTTCGGTGCGCACCATCTCGCCCGGTTTCACCGGCACGAGGTTCTGGCCCTTGTCGCCTTCCTTCGCGTCCTCCACTTCGGCCGCAGCTTCCTTGCCGTAGATGGCCAGCCAGCCCGGCTTGACCAGCACCTTGCCCTCGGTCTTGAAGTGATGGCCGACGGCCTGGCTGATGCGGGTGGTGACCAGGTACTCCGCGCTGGGAAAGAACACCGCGAGGAAGCGGCGCACGACCAGGTCATAGACCTTCTGCTCCGCCTCGGACAAGCCGCTGGGCGCCTGCAGGGTCGGGATGATGGCGAAGTGGTCCGACACCTTGGCGTCGTCGAACACGCGCTTGACCGGTTTCACGTACTGCTCTTCGATCGCCTGCTTCGCGAACGGCGCGAGGTGGCGCATGCCGCTGCCGGCGAGCATGCCCATGGTCTCGTGCACCACCTTCACGTAGTCCTGCGGCAGGTGGCGTGAATCGGTCCGCGGATAGGTCAGCGCCTTGTGGCGCTCGTACAGCGACTGCGCGATGGCCAGCGTCGTCTTGGCGGAGTAGCCGAAGCGGCCGTTGGCCTCGCGCTGCAGCGAGGTCAGGTCGAAGAGACCTGGCGCGGCCTGCGTCGTCGGCTTCGATTCTTCCGTGACCGTGGCGGCCTTGCCACGCACGGCGTCGGCGATCGCCTGCGCTTCCTTCTGGTCCCAGACGCGGTCGGCGCGCTTTTCCGGGTCTTCCGGGTCCTTCTTCCACTTCGGGTCGAACCACTTGCCGGGGTATTCGCCGGCGTCCGCCAGGAAGCTGCCGTGGATCTCCCAGTAGTCGCGGCTGATGAACTTGCGGATCTGTTCCTCCCGCTCGACCACGATGGCCAGCGTGGGCGTCTGCACCCGGCCCACGGTGGTGAGGAAGAAGCCGCCGTCGCGCGAATTGAATGCGGTCATGGCCCGCGTGCCGTTGATGCCGACCAGCCAGTCGGCCTCGGATCGCGAGCGGGCGGCGTGCGCCAGGCCCTGCATCTGCTGGTCCGAGCGCAGCTTCTCGAAGCCGTCGCGGATGGCCTGCGGCGTCATCGACTGCAGCCAGAGGCGCCGGATCGGCTTGCCCAGGCCGGTGCCGGACTTGGCGGCGCCCGCCTTCTTCTCGCCGGCGGCGAACTGCTCGATCAGGCGGAAGATGAGCTCGCCCTCGCGCCCGGCGTCGCAGGCGTTCACCAGCTCGGTGACGTCCTTGCGCTTGGCCAGCTTGACCACCGCGTTCAGCCGCGACTTGGTCTTGT
Source organism: Ramlibacter sp. (assembly GCA_021156245.1). Classification (GTDB taxonomy): domain Bacteria; phylum Pseudomonadota; class Gammaproteobacteria; order Burkholderiales; family Burkholderiaceae_C; genus Ramlibacter. The sequence continues at coordinate 6,318 of JAJNBO010000402.1, forward strand.
CCACCGGCTTCAGGTCGAAGTAGGGCGGGATGACCGGAAGGTGCGCGAAGCTCCACTTGCCGCGCTTGACGTCGAACTCTTCCGGCGCATGGATCTCCACGAGGTGGCCCACGGCGCTGGTGACGATGTACTTCTCGCTCTCGAAGTACTCGTCGTGCTTGTCGAACTTGCCGGCCACGGGGGTCAGCGCCCGGACGATGTCCTGGGCCACTGATGGTTTTTCGGCAATCACTAGGGTCTTGGTCACGGGTCAACTAGGGGCCTTGCGGCGCCATGTCCTGGTCTGTTCTTACAATCCACGCTTTTCCGCGCGCGTACGCGCACACGCACGCGCACACGTGTACGAGTTCAAATTAACAGAATTTCCTGAATGCCCGCAACGCCCGCCAAAAAGCCAGCCCCGAAGACGAATCGCAGAATCCAGGTCCGCAAGTCGGGCGTCCACGGC
>JAJNBO010000403.1 GCA_021156245.1 Ramlibacter sp.
GCCGCGCAGGTGGCGTGCAACATCGCGCCCGGCCAGTTGCGGCGCTTCGGTTTTGAGAGGCTGCTGCCCTACCAGCCGCACGTCTGGAAAGGCTTGTGGGAGGAAGCGAAGGCGCAGCAGCGTGCCCCGACGGCACCGGTGTTCGGCAGCGATGTCGCGTTCCGCATGGTCGATTTCGCGCAGCGCAACGCGGCGCGCGCGGGCGTCGCCGAAGCGGTGCAACTGCGCGGCGGCGACGCACTGCAGCGCATGCCGCCGACCGAAACGCCCGGCGTGATGCTGGTGAACCCGCCCTATGGCGAGCGGATCGAAACCGCCGGCGTGGCCGGGCGCACACAAGGCGGCCGCGAGCGCGCCGAAACGGAAGACGGCGGTGACTTCTTCACGCAACTGGCCGCGCACTGGAAGAAGAACTACCCGGGCTGGACCGCGTGGGTGCTGACGCCCGACCTCAAGCTGCCCTCGCGCATGCGCCTGAAGGAATCACGCCGCGTTCCGATGTGGAACGGCCCCATCGAATGCCGCCTGTTCCGTTTCGACATGGTGAGGGGCTCTGCCCGAAAAGATGCCAACGCTGGTTCTTGACACCAACATCGTGCTTGACTTGTTCGTCTTCGCGGATGCGCGCGCGCATCCGCTGAACGAGCACCTGGAGCGTGGCGACGCCCATTGGCTGGCGACGCAGGCGATGCGCGACGAGCTCGAACGCGTCCTGGCTTATGCGCACATCGAATCGCGGCTGGATTTCTATGGACTGCAAGCGGTCGACGTGCTCACGCGTTTCGACCGGCATGTCCGCATCGTCGACGCGCCCCCCAAGGCGCCCGTGACCTGCAAAGACCCAGACGACCAGAAATTCATCGACCTCGCCGTCGCGCACCGGAGCATGCTCCTGAGCAAGGACGCCGCCGTGCTCGCGATGACGAAGCGGCTGGCGCTGCTGGAAGTGATCGCCGCGCCGGTCATGCCCACTGTGTCATCCCTGTCTAGGAGCCCTAATTTGTCATGCCGGACTTGATCCGGCATCCATCGTCGCCATTCGCCAACATGGATGCCGGGTCAAGCCCGGCATGACAACTAGGGGAAGAACGCCCGCAGCGCCCGTGCCGTTTCCTGATGCAGCTCCTCGGGGATGAAATGCCCGGCGGGCATGCATTCGCCCTCGACCCGGCCGGCGCACTGCGCCTGCCATAGCTCGACGGGCTTGAACAGCTTCTCGACCACGCCGTTGCGGCCCCAGAGCACCAGCATGTCGGACACGATCTTCTCACCGCGGGCACGGCTTTCACGGTCGTGGTCGAGGTCGATGCCGGCGCTGGCGCGATAGTCCTCGCAGGCCGCATGGATGGATTCCGCGCGACAGAAGCAGCGCTCGTATTCGGCCAGCGCTTGCGGCTCGATATACCCGAGGCCCCCGGCTCCCCATCCGCCTAGTTTGGCGTGCAGATATTGGCGGCTGTTCGGCCCGATCATCAACTCGGGCAGTGGCGACGGCTGGATCAGGTGGAACCAGTGGTAGTAGTAGCGCGCGAAAGCCATGTCGGTGGCGTTGTACATGTCCAGCGTCGGTGCGATGTCGATCACGCACAGTTTCTGCACCCGCTGGGGATGGTCCAACGCCAGCCGGGCCGCGACGCGCCCGCCGCGGTCATGGCCGCACAGGTAGAAGTTTTCCGCGCCAAGCGCCGCCATCAGCTGCACCATGTCCTCGGCCATCGCGCGCTTGCTGTAGTTGCTGTGGTCGGCCAGCCCCGGCGCCTTGGCAGAGTCGCCATAACCGCGCAGGTCGGGCATGACGAGGAAATAATCGTTTCGCAGCTGCTGCGCGACGCGATGCCAGATCGCGTGCGTCTGCGGAAAGCCGTGCAACAGCAGCAGGGCGGGCTTGTCGCGCGCTCCGCCGTAGCGCGCGAAGATCTCGGTGCCGTTGACGGCGAACCGTCCCTGCTCGAATCCGTCGAACCAGGCGTCGGCGTTCATTGCGTCTCCTTCGCAAGGAAGCGCTGCAGGTTCGCACCCGCCTGGCCGCGCACCTTGCCGCGAAGCATCGGCGTCCAGCCCAGCAGCATGCCCGGCGTGCCGAGCGCCTGGCGCGACCAGCGCCAGAAGTCGAAGCAATCCTGGTGCCGAACGATCTGGCCGGCGGGGTTGAACTCGAACTGCGCATCGATGCTGTTGTCGACGATGCGGCCGGTGGCGCTGAAGCGGTAATGCGCCTCCCAGTGAGCGCGGCCGCTCGCAGCATCCGCCTGCACGTCGCGGTACTGCAGCTTCCACACGTCTGCCCCCTTGGCGCGCGTGGCCTCGCAAAGCATGCGCCACATGCCGGTCACCTCGCGCTTGCCGCGTAGCGAGAACACCTCATCGTCGAACGCAACGTCATCGGCATAACAGCGGGCCATGGTGCCGGGGTCAAGCCGCGCGAAGGCGCCGTAGAACATCTCGAGGGTCTGCTGGTTCGGGTGCATCTTGTCTCCTGGGCAATTGTGGAATATCAGCGGTGTTCTCACAATAGAGCCGTCGCAAACCAACCGAAAGCCCGCGATGTCCCGCTCTTCAGTTTCGATCATGGACCGCAGACGGTTCCTGCGCGTCGCCGGCGGCGGCTTCATCGCTGCGGCCGCGCCGCTGCCGCTGGCCGGCTGTTCCGACGCCTACCCTAGCGAGGCCGTGCGGGCGTGGCAAGGCCCGGCGAGCGACGAAGGCGATGTGCGCCGCTGGGTGCTCGCGCATGCGATCCTCGCGCCGCATTCGCACAACCTGCAGTCGTGGCTGGTCGACCTGCGCCAGCCCGGCGAGATCGCGCTGTACTGCGACCTCACGAGGCTGCTGCCCGAGACCGACCCGTTCTCGCGCCAGATCATGATGAGCCATGGCACCTTCCTGGAACTGCTGGACCTCGCAGCCCGGCGCAAGGGGCTGCGCGCGGATATCGAGCTCTTCCCGCAAGGTGAGTTTGGGCCCCGCGAGCTGGACAAGCGGCCGGTAGCCCGCATTCGCCTCGCGCCCGATGCCGGCGTCAGGCCCGACCCGCTGTTCGACCAGATCCTCGGGCGCCGCACCAACCGCGAAGCCTACGAGCCGCGTGAGCCGGCGGCCAAGGCCCTGCAGGCGATCGCCGCAAGCGTGGCGGCGCATCGCGTGCGCGCCGGCTTCGCGGCGGGAAGCGCGAACGCGCTGCGCCAGCACCGCGCCATCGCCAGCGAGGCGTGGCGCATCGAACTCGAGACGCCGCGCACCGTTCTCGAGTCGTACAAGGTGCTGCGGGTCGGTCCGCGCGAGATCGCGCAGCACCGCGACGGCCTGTCGATCAACGCGCCGCTGGTGCGCGCC
>JAJNBO010000025.1 GCA_021156245.1 Ramlibacter sp.
GGCCAAGCGCGAACTGTTCGAGACCATCGTGGCGATGGTCGCGCGCCAGAAGCGGACCGGCACGCGCGGCAACCGCGCCGGCTGAGCTCACCGCCCCCGGAGTTCAACTTCCGCCGGGATCCGGTCGAGCGGCACATGCCCCAGGAAGCCGCCGCCGCCTGCCGCGGCCTCGCCGTGCTCGATGGCATGCGCGAAGCGGACGGCGGCCTCGGACGCCAGGCGCTCGTGCAGGCGGTGCACACGCGGATAGTCGCGGCGGTCCAGCACCTTGTGGAAATCATTCCAGCGCGCGATCCCCATGAAGTAGGCGTCGGCGGCACTGCGATGCTCGCCGGTGAGCCACGGTGCATCGCCCAGCAGCAGTTCCAGGTCCGCGTGCGCCTTGCGAACCTTTGTGCGCGCCATCCGCTCGAGCCCCGCCTTCTCCGGACCCGAGCTGCCATGCTCCATTGCGAACCACAGTGCGGCGAAGGACTCGAAGAACCCGGTATTGAGGAACGCCAGCACCTCGTTGAAGCGATCCCACGCAGGCGTTCCGTGCGGCGGCACGAGGTGGGCGTCGGGACTGCGCGCGCCGATATGGTGGAAGATGGCGACGCTCTGGCTCACCAGGCGGCCGTCAGCGGTCAACAGGGTCGGGGTTTCGGCCACCGGATTGATTCGCTGGTACGCGTCGCTGGAAACCTGGGAAGGCATCTCGACGCGGCACAGGCGGTACTGCAGCCCGCTCCACTCGAGCGCGACGATGGATCCGAACGAACAGCCTTCGGGCACGCCATAGAAAAGGACAGGGGCGGACATGGGAGAACTCCTTGAGGTCGGGTATCGATGCCGTCATTCTTTCGGCGTGGACACCGGCTGGCTAGTCGTCCCTCTTGCGCTTCAGTGTCCATGCCCGTGGACAATCCGGCACCATGAACCTGAACGATCTCTCCTTCTTCGCGCAGGCGGTCGACTGTGGCGGCTTTGCGGCGGCGGCGCGCCGCTTCGGTGCACCGAAGTCGACGATCAGCAAGCGTGTCGCGGCGCTCGAGGCGGCGCTCGGCGTCCGGCTGATCGAGCGCAACACCCGGCACTTCCGGCTGACGGAGGTGGGCCAGGCCTTCCACCAGCACGCCCGCGCCGCGCTGATCGAAGTGGAATCGGCGCGGGAGGTCGTGCAGCAGCGGCTGGCCGAACCCAGCGGTACCGTGCGCATCACCGCCGCCATTCCGGTGGTTCAGTTCCAGCTGGCGCAGCACCTGCCTTCTCTCGCCATGTCCTACCCAAGGTTGCAGTTGCAGGTGCATGCGACCGACCGTTTCGTCGACCTCGTCCAGGAGGGGTTCGACATCGCGGTGCGGAGCCATTTCTCGGACCTGCCCGATTCCGGCCTGGTCCAGCGGCGCTTGGCGACCGAAGACATCGTCCTGGTGGCGAGCCCAGGCTACGTGCGGTCGAACGGCGCGCCGCGCACCCCGCACCAGCTTTCGGACCACGCGGGCCTGCTGGTCTCCGCCGACGCAACCACCTGGCACCTGCGCAAGCCAGGGGCGGCGCCCGTGGTGGTTTCGCCTCGTGCGAGGATGGTCGCCGACGAGTCCGTCACCTTGCTGCAGGCTGCGGCGGCGGGACTCGGCATCGCTCCTCTGCCGGCCGGATTCTGCGGACGCCACGAGGCCGCGGGCGAACTGGTCCGGATCCTGCCGCGCTGGAAGGCGGGCCAGGTCACGACGACGGCACTGGTTCCGCACCGGCGCAGCTTGTTGCCTTCCGTGCGGATCGTGCTGGAATTCCTCGAGGAGCGCCTGGGCAGCAGGCCCGGCATCGTCAGCGAAACTGGGTGATCTCCGCCTTGGCACAGTCGATGAAGGCGCGTGTACGTGCGGGCAGCAGCCGCGCGTGCGGGTAGACGATGCTGATCGGCATCGCCGGTGGCTCGAAGGGTTCGAGCACGATGCGCAACGCGTCCTGCTCGATCAGCTGCGCGACCTGGTAGGAGAAGAACATCCCCAATCCTGCCCCCGCGGCGCATGCCTGCACCGCTGGCCACACATGGTTGAACTCGAGGTTGCCTGAAACCGGAACCTGGAAAGTGCGCTGCCGTTCCTGGAAGTCGCCCCAAGTGGTCCGCCCCGAGCTGGAGTTCCGTATGCAGTTGTGCCCGCGCAGGTCTCGCGGATGCGCTGGCTCGCCGTGCCTGCGCAGGTAGGCAGGCGAGCCGACGACCACGCGCCGGATCTGCCCGAGCTCCTGCGCGACCAGGGACGAGTCGTCGAGCCGGCCGATACGGATGGCGAGGTCCAGTCCCTCTTCCAGGAGGTTCACGTTGCGATCCAGCAGCAAGGCGGTGCATCGCAGTCCCTGGTGCGCCTGGACGAAGCGTGTCACCACAGGCGCGACATACATCTGGCCGAACAACACCGGCGCCGTGATGCGCAGGTGGCCCTGGGGCCGCGTCGCCCCGGCGCGCAACGCGGATTCGGCCTCCTCCACTGCGGTGAGCACGTGGCGGCATCGCTCCAGGTGCTCGCGCCCCTCTTCGGTCAACGTGATCCGCCGCGTCGTGCGATGGAAGAGACGCACTCCAAGCTGGGTTTCGTAGGCCGCCAGGGAGCGGACGACCGCGGGTAGCGAGCTGCCCATCGCCCGCGCGGCGGCCGTGAGGCTTCCAGCGTCCGCGATGCACAGGAAGGTCTGCATGGCCCTGAATTTGTCCATCCACGATTATTGCTGCATGAAACGGAGTAGTGATGTGCCGTTGCGACTATTTATTCAGCTTGGCGCAGCAACCAGAATTCGGCACCCGTTCACCTCGCCGAGAGATCACGATGATTCGCAACCCGCCAGTCCACCCCATCAAGCTCCACCGCCTGGCCTTGTCCGGGCATTGCCATCGCGTCGAGTTCCTGCTGTCCCTGCTGGACCTGCCGTACGTGGTCGTCGACGTCGACCTCCTAGCAGGCGACCACAAGCGTCCGGAGTTCCTGGCCCTCAACCCCTTCGGTCAGGTCCCGGTCATCCAGGACGGCGATGTGACATTGGCGGATTCGAATGCCATCCTCATCTACCTGGAGCGGCGGTACGCACCAGGCCAGTGGATGCCCACGGATCCGCTGGGCGAGGCGCGCGTGCAGCGCTGGCTGTCCGTCGCGGCGGGACCGCTGGCATTCGGCCCGGCGGCTGCACGCGTCATCGCGCTGTTCCGGCGCCCGGACGACCCGGCACCGGCGATCGCCCGCGCGGAACAGTTGTTCCTCCTGATGGAACGCGAGCTGTCGACGCGCAGCTGGCTCGCGGGCGATGCACCCACCCTGGCCGACCTGGCGAACTACGCCTATGTGGCGCGCGCGCCGGAAGGCGGAGTCCCGCTGCACGCGTATCCGCGCTTGCGCGCGTGGTTGCATCGGGTCGAAGCGCTTCCCGGGTTCGTTCCGTTCGTTCAGTCGGCGGTGGGACTTGCGGCATGAGCCCGGCGCATTCCCCGTGGCACGAAGGTGAGCGCCGCCTGCAGGCGCGTGCCGGCGTCGGTGAACGCATGGCAAGCCTGGGGGACCGCGTGCTGCGCGATCACATGCCCGATCAGCACAGGAGCTTCTTCGCCCTGCTGCCATACATCCTCGTCGCCCGCCTGGACGAGGAGGATTGGCCGCGGATTTCGCTTCTGGCGGGCGTCCCCGGATTCGTGCATTCACCCGACCCCCGCACGCTGTGCATCGAGGCGCCTCCCGGCCCGTTGATGCCCGGTGAACCCGTCGGGATGCTTGGCCTCCAGGCACATACGGGGCGACGCAACCGGATGAATGGCCGGGTCGGGCAGGCGAACCCGGGATCCTTCGCAGTGTCGGTAGCGCAAAGTTTCGGGAACTGTCCGAAGTACATCCATCCGCGCGAGGCGGTATGGGTGAGGGACAGCGACGAAGACCCAGTCGCCGCGTCCCTGGACGAACTGGACGAAGGCGCCGCCCGCCTGGTGCGCTCGGCCGACACTTTCTTCATTGCGACCGCGCACCCCTTGGCGAGGGTCTCGTCAGATCCGAGCCACGGGCTGGACGTGTCACATCGAGGCGGAACCCGGGGATTCGTGCGCGTGGAAGGAGAGTCCCTGGTCATTCCGGACTACGTCGGCAACTCATTCTTCAACACGTTCGGCAACTTGCAGCTGGAGCCGCGCTGCGAGCTGCTGTTCATCGACTTCCAGACAGGCGAGCGCCTGTTCATCCAGGCGCGGGCGAGCGTGCAATGGGACGACCGGGCGCGCAGCGTGCGAGCGGAAGTCTGCCGGGTGCTGCGCATCGAGGGAGGACTGCCGCTGCGCTGGACCGAGGCCCCGGCCTGATGCCTGGGCGCCGCGCTCGGCGAGCCGCGAGTCCCTGCAAGAGCTTGCGGAACGCGGTCTGTTGCTTGCAGGCCTAGGCCAGCCAGGCGATCGCGTCGTCGAGATCGGTGAACGTGCGGAACTGCAGGCCCATTTTCTGGGCGGTCTTCTCGCTCGTTCCGACGCGGAACCGGGGATCGACGACGGAGGCCACGCATCCCAGGCTGCGCAGCGCGGCCGCCGCGTGCGCGCCCAGGGCGAGATGGTCGGTGAAGGAAAAGTCGATCTCGACGTTGCGCAGATCGAGCAGCGCCCGGGTGTGCCCGTGACGGTCCGCAGTCACGCGGACCAGGTCGAACACGCCGCACAGGTCGGCGAGGTTGGCCCACCCACTGCCTTGCACGGTCACGAACTCCGGCCCGTGCTCGACGGTTACGCTGAATGGCATCCGGCAGTCTAGAGCATGCTGGCGCCGCGGCCGCTAGTCGCGCCCACTCATCTGCAGCATCAACTCCGCCTGCGCCGTTCCACCCACGGTGATGTGCGCAGTCATGGCCCGATGCGCCTCGGGCTCGTCCCCGCGAACGATGGCATCGACCATCACACCGTGCTCGGCGTGGGACGCTTTCATCCGGCCCGGCCGCTCGAACGTGATGGGCCGGTACGCGGCGAGCCGGGCCCGGATCTCCAGCACCTGCCGCTGCAGGAACTCGTTGCCGGCGCCGTCGTAGACCAGCTTGTGCAGGCGCTGGTTGGCTTCGGCATATCCGGCCGTGTCGCCTGCTGCGACGGCGCGACCCGCCTCCTGCTGGATGCGGACCAGCTCCTTGCGTTGCCCGTCGGACATGCGGCGTGCGCACAGCCGCGCCGCCTCGGCTTCCAGCACCGCGAGCACCTCCAGCATGCCGAACACCACCTTCGGCTGCAGCTTGGTGACGATGGCGCCGCGACGTGGCTGCAGGTCGACGAGGCCAGCCGCGGAGAGCTGCAGCAGCGCCTCCTTCGCGGGGGTGCGCGAAATGCCGAAGCGCTCGGCGACGTCCTTCACCGCCAGCACCGCACCGGGCGGGAGCTGGCCGCCGCGGATTTCTCCCTCCAGCCGCCTGCGCACGTCGTCCGTCACGGTGCCGCCTGCCGGCGCGCCGCTCGCCATTCCTGTGTCCATCGGTGGAGTGTAGTCAAGATAGATTTGAATACCAACCTATGCATGACTCATGAACTCATTGACCGCAACAATTGACGTCTGATAAATTCATGTATCGAGATCAAGGAGACACAATGGACACGAAAACCCGCGAGCCGGGCATGGCGCCGCTGTACGAAGTGCACGGCGCGTGCGCCTGGATCACGCTGCGCCGACCCGCGGTCCTGAACCGGCTGCAAGCCTCCGACGTGAGCGACCTGCGTGAGCTGTTCGCCCGCATCGACGAAGACCGTTCCGTGCGCGCGCTGGTGATCACCGGCGAGGGCCGCGCGTTCTCTTCCGGCTACGACCTGGACGACCTCGGCGAGCGCAGCGGCGCCCTGCCCCCGGGCCAGCTGGCCGGCAAGGCGCCGCCGGACTTCTCCGCGATGACGGTCGAACTCGAGCAACTGCGCGTGCCGACGATCTGCCGCCTCAATGGCAGCGTCTACGGCGGCGCCACGGATCTCGCCCTCAGCTGCGACTTCCGCGTCGGCACCACCGCGTGCGAGATGTTCATGCCTGCCAGCCGGCTGGGCCTGCATTACTACACGCAAGGCCTGATCCGCTGGTCTTCGCGCCTGGGCATCAACGCAGCCAAGAAACTGTTCCTCACGGGCGCCACCATCAAGGCCGACGAGATGGCGCGCATCGGATTCATCACGGACCTCGTCGCGCCCGACGAACTCGACGCAGCCGTCACGCGGCTGGCGGACACGCTGTGCGCACAGGCGCCGCGCGCGCTGGAAGGCATGAAGCGCGCGCTCAATGAGATCGCACGCGGCGAGCTGGACGAGAAAGCCAGCGACGCGCGGCACGTGGCCAGCCTCGGCTCGCGCGACCTGCGCGAAGGCATGGCGGCGTGGCACGAGAAGCGCAAGCCCGTCTTCACGGGCGAATGAACCGGGCCGACGGCCCACAAGCAGTACACAAGCACACACCCCAGGAGACAAGCATGCAGTTTTCCCGTCGCCAGATCCTCGCGGCGCTCGGCGCCACGCCGTTCGCCTTCAGCGCCGGCGTCCGCGCGCAGGCCTACCCCTCGCAGCCGATCAAGATGGTCATCGGCTACAGCACCGGCGGCGCTGCCGACGCCGTGGCACGCGGGCTCGCCATCGGCCTGCAGAAGGCGCTCGGCCAGCCCATCGTGATGGAGTACAAGCCGGGCGCGGGCGGCGCCATCGCGGCCACAGCCGTTGCGCGCGCACCGGCGGACGGCTACACGATCTACCTGGCGGACACCGGCGGCATGTCCATCATTCCCGGCCTGCGGCAGGTGAGCTACGACCCGGCGCGCGACTTCACGCCGCTGTCGTACGTGGGCTCCTCCGGCCTGGTGGTGCTGGTGAACCCCCAGGTGCCGGCCAATGACATCCCGTCGCTCATCAAGTTGCTCAAGGAAAAACCCGACGCGTACTCCTACTCGTCCTCCGGCATCGGCTCGCCGCACCACCTGGCGACCGAGCTGTTCAAGCAGATGACGGGCACCGACGCCAAGCACATCCCCTACCGCGGTGCCGCGTCGGCCCTGGCGGACCTGATGGGCGGACAGGTGCAGATCTCCTTTTCCACCATCGCCCCCGCGCTGTCCCTGATCCAGTCCGGCAAGGTGCGCGCCATCGCCGTCACCTCCGGCAAGCGCTCGCCCAGCCTGCCGCAGGTGCCGACGATCGCCGAACAGGGCGTCGCCGGCTACGACGCCACGCCATGGTTCGCCGTGGTGGCCCCTCCCAACCTGCCGGCGCCCATCGCGTCGCGGCTGCAGGCCGCCTTCGTCACCGCGCTGTCGGACAAGGACGCGGTGGGCGCACTGGAGAAGATCGGCGTGGAAGATCTCTCCCCGCGCACGCCCGCCGCCGTCACGCAGTTGATCCGCTCCGACCTGGAGAAGTGGACCCGCGTCACCCGGACCGCCGGCATCAAGCTCGAGGAATCCTGATGCCCGTCGACACGCAAGCCGCCCCCCCGGCCACCGGCGGTATGCCGCAGCCGCTGGCCGGCCTGAAGGTGCTGGAACTGTCGCAGATCATGGCCGGGCCCGTGTGCGGGCTGCTGCTGTCCGACATGGGCGCGGACGTCATCAAGGTGGAGCGCTTTCCCGCGGGCGACGACGCCCGGGGCTACAGCCGCCCGGGCGACCTCGGCCTGTCACCCGCCTTCGTGATGCTCAATCGGGGCAAGCGATCGGTGGCACTCGACCTGCGACAGGATGCGGGCCGCGCGGCGTTGCTGCGGCTCGTGCAATCCGCGGACGTGGTGACCGAGAACTTCCGCGTCGGCGCGATGGAGAAGCTGGGACTGGGCTACGAAGCCCTGTCCGCGGCGAACCCCGCGCTGATCTACTGCGGCATCTCCGGCTATGGCCGCACCGGCCCGATGGCGCAGCAAGGCGGCTTCGACCTGATCCTCCAGGCCTTCAGCGGCCTCATCAGCGTGACCGGCACCGAAGACGGCGAGCTGTGCAAGCCGGGCATTTCGGTCGGCGACGTCAATGCGGGCATCCTGGCCGCGCTGGGCATCCTGGCCGCGTACATCGAGCGCTTGAAGACCGGCCGCGGCCAGCGCGTGGACACCTCGCTGCTGCAGGCCTGCATGCAGCAGACCTACTGGTTCGCGGCGGCCTACCTGTCGCGCGGCATCGTGGCCAAGCCGATGGGCACCGCGCACCCGCTGATCGCGCCCTACCAGACGTTCGCCTGCGCCGACGGCGTCATCGCCATCGGCGGCGGCAACCAGTCCAACTGGGAGCGCATCGCCGCGGTGCTGGGTCACCCCGAGTGGCTGGTGGACCCGCGCTTCACCAACGGTGCTTCGCGCCTGGCGCATCGACGCGAACTCGAGGGACTGATCACGGCGGAACTGAAGCGCGAATCCGCTGCCTTCTGGACGCAGCAGCTGGGCGAAGCCGGCGTGCCGGTCGGTCCGGTGCAGCGCGTGGACCAGGCGCTGGAGCATCCGCAGACGCGCGCGGTCGGCATGGTCATCGACAACGTCGACGAACGCGCCGGCATCGACCGCGCCGTCGGCTGCCCGATCCACTTCAGCGGCAGCAGCCCGGCGCGCATCGGCCCCGCGCCCCTGGTGGGCGAGCACACGGGTGAGGTGCTGGAGTCGTTCGGTTTCGCGGCCGGAGAGATCAGCGGCTTGCTGGAGAGCGGCGCGGCGTTCCAGGCGCCGCTGGGCGGCTGAAGCCGCCGCTGCCGCACCGGGCCATCACACCGCTGCAGCGACGGAGGTCAGCAGCTCCCTGAACCACTTGTGGCTCGCGAGCTTGTGCGTGCGCTCGTGCCAGTACAGCGACTGCCGTGCCAGGCCGACCGTCAGCGGAATCGCAAGCACCTGCAAGCCGAAGACGGGCGCAAGCCGCGTGGCGAAGCGCTCCGGCAACGCCGCCAGCAAGTCCGACTGGCTGACCACGTTGCACAGGCTCAAGGCGTCCTGCACGTGCAGCACGACCTTTCTCGCGTGGTTGCGCCGCGCGAAAGCCGACTCCAGCGCCTCGTAGGACAAGCCGCTGCGCGTGCGCTGGACGACCACATGTTCGGCCTCGACGAAAGCAGCTTCCGAGATCCTGGCGCCGCGCACGCCAGGATGGCCCCGCCGCGCCACGCAGACGAAACTGTCATTGAACAACGCCTTGAACCGCAAGGTGCTCGCCGGCTCGGCCCACCACGCCAGGCGGAAGTCCACTTCGCCCCGTTCCATCAGGTCGAATGCCCGCTCCCGATCCGCATTCTGGAAGCGAAGGCGGATGCCGGGGGCTTCCGACCGCAAGCGCTCCATGAGGGGCGGTAGCAGCACGTACTCCACGTACTCCGCGGCCATGACGGACAGATCGAGCGTCGCGGTGCGCGGGTCGAAGCGATCGGTGCTGGCAAGGAGGAGCTCCGCCTTGCCCAAGACCTCGTCGACCCGCGCCGCGAGCGAGCGAGCGCGCTCGGTGGGCCCCATGGTCCCGTGCGCATTGACGAAGAGCGGGTCGTCGAAGATGGCACGCAGCCGCCCCAACGCGTGGCTCATCGACGGCTGGGCGATGCCTACGTGGCGCGCTGCGCGGCTGACATGTTGTTCAGCCAGGAGCGCCTGGAAGCAGCGCAGCAGGTGGAGATCGATGTTGCTAGGCACGCTCCAGGCTTTCAGCCACGAACCTCACCGCATCGGCGAGTCGTTCACCGTCGAGCTCGCGGTGCCCGCCGGGATAGGCGACCAGGCGCTTGTCATCCGATCCTATGGCATCGAACAGATCCAGGGCCCCGGCGCGATCGATGATCTGGTCGTGCCACTGGTGCGTGAACCACACCCTGCATCGAATGCGCTGCGCGTGCTCCAGGAGATGCTCGCTCGCCGGATAGGCCGCACTCCAAAGCCCGATGGCCGCCACGGAGATTCGCGGCTCCGCCGCCAGCAGGGGAATGCCATAGGCCGTCCCCATGGAAACCCCCACGTAGCCGACGGGCAAGCCGTGCAGAGCCTCCTGCATGCAAAGCACGTCCAACGCGCGTGAAAAATCCTGCGCCATCGAGAGGCGGCCCAGGCCCTGGCGCCACGCTGCGCGGAAGGCCTCCTTGGCAACAGCAGGGTCGAGCGAGCCATCCGGTCGACGCTCGCCATGCACGGGCCCGTCGACCGCGAGCACGGCAATGCCACGTTCGTGGAAAGCGGTTGCGATGGACCGGATCGCTGCGGCCTCCTTGTGTCCGCTGCCACCATGGCCGGCGAGGACCAGTGCTTTCGGGCTGCCAGGCAACCATGCCGTCGCCGGGACACGCTGCCCGTCGCGATGGACATCGAGGCGAAGAGGAGGCGGCAACATGCTAGGGTTAGTACGAATATTGATGGACCCTGCCAGAGGAGGCGATGGTACTGGCGGCGTTCAGGATAGCCGCCGCTATTCATTCTGTCTATGACGGGAATTCACGCCCGGAGGATGGCGCCATCCAGCATCGAGACGCATCATGCGGCGACCGACGAAGGAGAGCACCATGAGCGAGAGCCCCACCCTGACCCTGGAAACCCTCGAGCCCACGCCCGAGGAAATGGAAAAGCGCATCGCGCGCTTCAAGAACCTCACACCCACCAAGCGCAACTACAGCGCAGCCAACGACGTCGGCGTTCCCGGTGAGCTGTATGCGCAATTGGCGGCGCACAGCGTCTTCAAGCTGATGTCACCCCCGGGGAACAAGCGCAAGAACGCCATTCCCGCCGTCTCCGGCGAACCGGGCGTCGAGGTTTCCATCCTCGACAACCCGCCGGGGCATGGCCCTCGCCTCCACGCGCACATGAAGACCGTCGAATGCTTCATCTGCCTGACCGGTCGGTACAAGGTGGCGTGGGGCAACGAAGGACAGTACGAGACCATCCTGGAACCCTACGACTTCATCGCGGTCCCGCCACGTGTGTTCCGTGAAGTCACGAACGTGAGCGACAGCAATGCACTGATCATGGCGATCATGCAGGGCGGCATCAAGGACGCCTTCAACGACCTGCTCTACGCGCCCAAGTTCGCCGAGAAGGTGCGCAGGGAATACGGCGAAGAGGTGGTCAAGAACTTCGCCAACCTGGGCGTGACCTTCGGCACCGTCTGGCACGGCAACTGACGCGCGCACCGGGTACGAACGAGAACAGGAGACAAGCATGATCGCCTCGAAACGAACACTGGTGCTGCTGGCTGCGGCCGCACTCGCGCTCCCCGCCCTTGCAGCCACGCCTGCGTATCCCGCCAAGGCCGTCACGATCCTCGTCGCCTCGGCACCGGGCGGCCCGCTCGACGACGCCGCAAGGCGGCTGGGGCAGCATCTCACCAGCATCTGGAACGTTCCGGTGGTGGTGGACCACCGGCCCGGCGCCGGCGGGACGATCGCGGCGGCCGCGCTGGCCCGCGCGCCGGCAGACGGCCACACGCTGCTGATCGCGACGCGGGCGATCGTCGTCAATCCGGCCTTGTACGAGAAGCTGACGTTCGACACCGCGACGGACATCCAGCCGGTTGCCAAGGTCAACGAGCAGCCGACCTTGCTGGCCGTTGCCAGGCACTTTCCCGCGAAGACTTACGCCGACGTCATTGCCTTGCTGCGCAAGGACCCCGGCAAGTACTCGTTCGGCTCGGCCGGCAACGGCGGCATTCCGCACATCGCGGGCGAGATGTTCATGCGCGCCAGCGGCACCAAGATGATCCATGTGCCGTACAAGGGCCTGGCCCCGGTGTTGACGGATATGCAGGCAGGCCGCATCGACATGACCTTCGCCAGCCCGCAGACGGTGTCGGCCTTCCTCGCCGACGGCCGGCTCAAGGCCATCGCGGTCGCCTCGCCAGCGCGGTCTCCGCTGAGCCCGGATCTGCCGACCTTCGCCGAGCTCGGACTGAAGGACATGAACATCTCCAGCTGGTATGGCCTCTTCGCGCCGGCGAAGACGGCGCCCGAGATCGTCCAGAAGATCAACGCCGGAGTCGTGGATTTCCAGAAGTCGGCCGCGGCGCAGAAGTGGCTGCGGGAACAAGGGGCCGAAGCGACGCCGCAATCGGTGCAGCAGTTCACCGAGGACTTCCATCGTGATCTGGTCGCCATGTCCGACCTCCTCAAGCGGCTCGGCGTCAAAGCCGAGTGATCCCGGATGGAGCCGCCCACGATTCTGGTCCTGCAGGTCGCCGCCCCTGGCGGTCCGGATGCGCTGCGGGCCGCGTCGCGCCCACTGCCCGTCGCACGCGAACACGAGGTGGTGGTGAGGCGAATACAAGTGGATGCCGCCGTTGCCGGCCGTTCCCGGCAACGAGATGGCCGGCGTGGTGTCGGCAGTCGGCGCGCAGGTCGATGGCGTCCGGTTGGGGCAGCACGTGCTCGTCAGCTCTCGGGAATTGCCTGTACGAGGCGGCTGCTACGCAGACGCTGTCGCGGTGCCTGCGGAGGCCGTGTTTGCGCTGCCGTCCAGCGTCTCCTTCACGGACGCGGTGAGCCTGCCCAACTACCAGCTGGCGGGGGCCCTTCTGTACGAATCGGGAGTGCCGCGGCCACGCAGCATTGCGGTCTACGGCGCCTCCGGCGGCGTTGGCCTGGCCGTCTCCCAACTCGCCACCGCGGGAGGCATTCACTGCATCGGCATCGTGAGCGCGGCGGAGAAGGCGGCTTTCGTGCGCGCTGCGGGGATTACCGAGGTCCTGCTGCGCACCGATGACCTGCCCTCCCGGGTGATGCAACTCACCCAGGGACGCGGCGTCGACGTCGTTTACTCACACGCAGGGCCGGACATGATCCGCAACCTGGACCTGCTCGCGCCGCGGGGCACCTTGCTGTCGTACAGCCATCTCGGGGGGTTCATGCCGGAGGCCGACTTCTATGGCGCACTGCGCCAGCGTCTGGGCCGGAGTCTCGGCGTCCGCGTCTATTCCATCCACACATTGGACGACGAGCGCGAAACGCGGCGTCGATTGATGAACGAGGCCATCGATCTCATGGCACGAGGCAAACTGAAGCCACCCGCACCCACGCGGTGGCCACTCAGTCGGGCAGCGGACGCGCATGCCGCCATGGAATCGCGTCAAACGCTGGGAAAGCTGGTGTTGATTCCCGACAGCCTCTGGTGAGGCGACCGAGACCGCCGCACGAACCTCCAGCAGAGCGCTAGGTGTTGGCGCGTCGATAAAGCACCAGCGATGCAGCCAGCGCCAGCAGCGTACCGCCGCAAGCCCGGTCGAACCACTTCGCGGCCGACGCCTTGAACAGGCGCATGGCGCGCGCTCCAGTGACGGCATACGCCAGCATCACCAGGAAGTCGAGGCCGGCGAACACGATCGCGATCACGACGTACTGCGGTGCCTGCGCGGCCTGGGGGTCGATGAACTGCGGCAGCAGCGCCGAGCAGAACAGGTAGCCCTTCGGGTTCGTCACGGCCACCAGGAAGGACTTCATGAAGATCGATCCTGCGGAGGGCGCTTGCCCCGGCCCGCCATCCGCCGGCACCTGGATGCCCCCTTTGGACCGCAGCAGGAGGACGCCGAGCCAGGCGAGATAAAGGGCGCCCGCGTACTTGAGCACCGTGAACCAGAATTCGGAGGCGGCGAGCAGCGCGCCCAGGCCCAGGGCCACCGCCCCCACCAGCACGAAGTCGGACGTGACCGCACCCAGCATGCCGGGCACGGAGCGCCGCACGCCCCATCGCGAACCGTTGGCCAACGCCAGCAGCACCGTGGGGCCGGGCGTGGCGATGGCGACCAGGGCG
>JAJNBO010000026.1 GCA_021156245.1 Ramlibacter sp.
TCGGCATGCCGCCGGGCACGCCGGTCGCCCTGCCGGCCGGGCCCACCGGCGTGTACTCGGCGCTGCGGCTGGACGACGAGGTGCAGGCCGAGCGCGTGGTCCATCTCGATCGCCATTCCGGCGCCGTGCTGGCGGATGTCGGCTATCCTGACTACGGCGCGGCCGCGCGCGCCACCGCCTGGGGCATCAGCCTGCATACCGGCCGCCAGTTCGGCTGGATGAACCAGCTCGTCATGCTGGCCGCCTGTCTCTCGATCGTGACGCTGGCGGTGTCATCGGCCGTCATGTGGTGGAAACGCCGCGCCGCGAGGACGCCTCGCGGCGCCGCCACGCCGCGAGGGCGACCGCGCCGCACTGGCTGCGATCGGGGTCGCCGTCCTGCTCGGCCTGTTGTACCCGCTGCTCGGGGCCTCCATGCTGGTCGCGCTTGCGCTGGACCTGGTGGTCCCGCGCCGCTGGCACGAGCGCTTCGGCCTCTAGCCGTCAGAACATCAGGCGCGCGCCCACGTAGAGGGAGCGCGGCTCGCCGGGGTTGAGGATCGCGGCATTGGCCGCCGCGATGTCGCGCACGTTGAAGAATGAAGCGTATTTGCGGTTGCCCAGGTTGCGTGCCTCGCCGTAGATCTCCCATTGGTGTGCCGTGTAGCCGGCGCGCAGGCCCCACAACGCGTAGGCGTCGACCGTGTAGGTGTTGGAGAAGTCGGCGTAGCGGCGGCCGACGAAGTCGAAAGTGGGCCCCAGGAAGAAGCCGCTCGCATGGCGGTGCAGGACTTCACCCTTGATTGCGTAGCGCGGCGCCGCGGGCAGCCGGTTGTTGCCGTACACCGCATCGCTGCTGAACCGGAAGTCGTTGAGCGAGATGCTGGCCAGCGGCTCGATGCGATGGGCGCCTCGGCCGTCGATGGCGAAGCTGGCGCCGAGCAAGACCTCCACGCCGGCGTGGATGGTGCGGTCGGCGTTGATCGACAGGCTGGTGCCGGGGGCCGTGGGATCGTCGCGCGAGAGGATCTCGCCGCCCAGGCGTCCGTAGTACAAGGCCGCGTCCCAATGCACGCGGTGGCGATCGAACTTTCGAGAACCGCGCGTGCCGACCTCGGCCACCACGCCGCGCATCGCACCCAGGGTCGCATTGCCGCCGCGCGCATCGTCCTGCAGTTCGTAGAGCGTCGGCGCTTCGTACAGGCGGCTCACGTTGGCGAACAGCTGCGTCGTCGGCGACAGCTGGCGGATCAGCCCGACCCTGGGGTTCAGGCTGCTGTAGTCGCCCTTGGGATGGCTCACCATCCCGCTGGCCGCGTTGGTGGTGCGGGACTCGCGGCTGCCGGTGACCGCCTGCGCCCCATAGACCAGGGTCCAGTCGGGTGCGAAGCTCCAGCGGTCCAGCACGAAGGCCTCCAGGTTGTCGGCCCCGTTGTCCACGGCGGTCGCCAGCGTCTGGGTGCCGCCGGTGACGTAGCGGTAGTTGCCGCCGCGGATGCCAGTGCGTCCGTAGTTCAGGCCGGCCAGGACGTCGTGGTCACCGGCGCGCCGCTGGTAGCGCAGGGTCGCACCGGCATTGCGCAGCGTGGTGTCGATCAGGAGCGAGAAGAACGGCGGTGCGTAGACGATGGGGTGGTACAGGCGCTGCTCCTCGAACGACACGCCGGCAGTCAGGCTGCTCGCCCCGTCGATGTCCCACACCGTCTTGTTCGCCACGCGCCAGGTCTGCACGTTCAGCCGGTAATTGCCGGCAACCGCCGCCGCCTCGGCCGCGCGCGGGTTCGCCTGCAACTGCGCGCGCGTCAGCACGCCGGGCAACTGCTGGTCGTTGTCGATCGCGGTTGCGTAGAAACGCGTGCGCAGGGATTCGGTGAGCTCCAGTCCCGCGTTCGCGTAGAGGGCTTGCCGCTCCTGGCGCTGGTGCTCCCGGAATCCGTCGCTGCGCTTGGCCTCGCCGGTGACGAGCGCATCGAAGTTGCCGTTCACGCCGCCGACCGTGAAGCGGGCCTGCCGCTGGCCGTGGCTGCCGCCCTGCAGCAGCGCCTCCCACGGCTCGCCGTCGCGCGCGGTCGGCGTGATGAAGTCGATCGCGCCGCCGAGCGTGCTGGCCCCATAGGCCAGCGCATTGGCACCGCGGGCCACGATGGCGCGCCGGGCCGAGAGCGGGTCGACGTCGCGGTTGTGGTTGCTGCCGTCGGCCGCAGTGACGGGCAGGCCGTCCTGGAGCAGCTTCACGCCGTTGCCGTCGTAGGCCGTGGCGTCGAGGTTGGAGCCGCGGATCGACAGGAAGCTGGAGTCGCCGGTCGTTCCGCTGGCTGCCCACACGCCTGGGGTGTAGCGCAGCATGTCCGCCAGGCCGGTGACGTTGCGCTGCCGCAGGTCCTCGCCATCGACGACCGTCACGCCCCCCGGCGTGGCGGAGCGTTCGGCCTCCGCCTCGCTGCGCGAGGGTTCGGCCTGGTTGTCGCCACTGACGACGACGGTGGGAAGCGTGCCTGCGGTTTCATGCGGGGCCTGCGCCTGCGCCAGCACCCAGGGGCACAGTGCCAGCGCGGCCGCCGCCGCTCGTTGGTTTCGGAACACGAAGATCTCCTGACAAGGTGGGGCGGCTCACCGCGGGACGGCGACGAGCGAAGCCGTGCGTGCCGCACGACGACGGGGCACGTGATGCAGGACGGGATGCGTCCTGGGGAGGTCAGGCGTGAGCCGGAGGCGCCTGGGCCGGCGGCGTGGTCGATTGCGGCCGGCCCGGCGGACAGCAGGGATCGGCCGGCGCGGGCTCCAGCCCCACGGCCCGCAGGTGCACGGTGGGGTGCACGTGGGCGGCCGGCGGCAAGGTCGAAGCGAAGGCGCAGAGCAGCGTGCAGCCGGCCAGGTGGTCCGCGTTCACCTCCCCGTCGCCGAGGGCTGCCTGGATGTCGGCAGGAAGCGCTGCCCAGGCCACCTGCGCACCCGCCGCATCACCGCACCAGATGCCGTGGGCGCTTGCGGGAGCCGCCATGGCCGTGGCGTGAACCATGGGCATCCATGCCTGCGCGAGCCACGCCAGCACGGCGACGGCAATGCGCAGGCGGGCGGCGAGGGCGGGCTTCATGGAGTGCGTGGATTGTAGGTTTGGCTGGGCGGGCGGTCGGTGGGCGACGTCCCGCCCACGGCTGCAATCGCCCGTTCGGGTGAGGTCGTCGACGTAGAGCAACGCATTAGGGGGTTTGCTTAGGCTTCACTGACAGGCATCGTCGCCCGGGACGGGACTGGCAGCACCATTCGCGCACGAAGACGGAGGGGATCATGGGCCTGCTGAACATGCTGTTCGGGACGAAACCTGCTGCGACCAAGCCGGCGGGAAAGCGGCCGCCCAAGCCCCAGTTCTCCAGTTCCTCCAATTCACCCGGGTCCTCCCAGAGCCAGTTCGGCTCGCCGCACAGCGTCCGCAAGGACCTGCTGCGGCTCGTGCTGCGCGAAACGCTGACGCGCAACGGCATCCCCCAGGCGTGGCTGTCCGCCGACCTGCTGCGCACGACCACGGCGCGCCGCGAGGATGGCATCCACGTGCGCTTCCTGGTCCGCGAATGGGAGCCCAGGCTGATGCTGCATGGCGTGGCCTTCGAGAAGGAGTACCTGCAGCGCCTGCTGCTGCTGGACCCGCTCGCCGGCAACTGGCTGATGGGCTTTTCCTGGCAGTTCGTCCTGCGTGACGCGAGCGCCTGCCCCTCCATGCCGCACGCCGGCTCCTGGACGGCCGCGCCGGTGTCGGTCGCGGTGCGCCAGCCCGCACTGGCGCCGCAGCAGTCCGGCGACGTCATCGCCGGTCCCGTGGTGATCCCGCAGCCGCAGGACGACGTGCGGGGCGACCTGGAGCGCCTGCTCGCGCTGCGCGACGCGGACCTCAAGCGCCACGGGGTGACTGGCGACACGTACGCGCCCACGCGGCCCGCGACGCTGGTCTGAGCGGCATACTCCGGCCATGAGCATGGCCGGCGACGACGCCCCCATTCCGTACCTGCAGCGCACCCGGGACTGGTACCTGGCGCTCGGCTACGGCAATCCCTATCGGTACGCGCACTTCGAGGACGTTCCCTTCCAGCGCCTGCGCCAACCGCTCGCGGACTGCCTGGTGACGCTGGTCACGACGGCCGCGCCGTACCAGCCGGACAAGGGGCCGCAGGGGCCCGGCGCGCCCTACAACGCGGCGGCCAAGTTCTTCGTTCCCTACGCCGGGGACACCGGGATGGACCACGACGTCCGGATCTCGCACGTGGCCATCGACCGCGTGCACACGTCGATGGAGGATGCGAACGCCTGGTTCCCGCTGCCGCTGATGCGCCGGCGGGCCGCGGAGGGGCGCTTCCGGCTGGCGCCGCGCTTCCATGGCGCGCCGACCAACCGCAGCCAGCGGCATACGACGGACGTCGACATTCCGCTGATCCTGCAACGCTGCAGGGAAGACGGCGTCGATGCGGCGGTGCTGGTGGCGAACTGCCCGGTCTGCCACCAGACCCTGAGCCTCACCGCGCGCGCCCTCGAGGCAGCGGGGATGGCCACCGTCCTCCTGGGTTGCGCGCGCGACATCGTGGAGCATGTCGGCGTGCCGCGCTTGCTGTTCTCGGACTTCCCGCTCGGCAACGCAGCCGGCAAGCCGCACGATCCGGGCTCGCAGGAGGCCACGCTGGAGATGGCGTTGCGCCTGCTGGAGACCGCGGAGGGGCCGCGCACCACCGTGCAGTCGCCGCAGCGCTGGAGCGCCTCGAACGACTGGAAGCTGGACTACTGCAATGCGGAGCGCGTGGCGCCCCAGGAGCTGGCCCGGCTGCGGGCGGAGTTCGATG
The DNA here is from genome assembly GCA_021156245.1 of Ramlibacter sp. Lineage (GTDB taxonomy): Bacteria > Pseudomonadota > Gammaproteobacteria > Burkholderiales > Burkholderiaceae_C > Ramlibacter. The sequence continues at coordinate 4,806 of JAJNBO010000026.1, forward strand.
CGGCGAAGGAAGTCGTGCGGCAAGCCTGATCACCGGGGTTCGGCTTCGCGCTCACCGCCGGCCTACAAGATGGCTCGCCAAACCGTAGGCCGGCGGTGAGCGGCGAAGCCCGAACCCCGGTTCCTGCGTGCCAGGATGGGCTACGCTAGCGCCCACCGGAGGGGAACGTGGGCCACAACACCATCCAGGCGACGATCGCGCCGCTGCTGTTCTGCATCGCGGGCGGCGCGCAGGCGCTGCAGGTGACCAGTGTCACGCCGCAAGGCGAAGTGGCGCGCGTGCGCCAGGTCGTCGCCAAGTTCGACGAGGCCGCGGTCACCTTCGGCGACCCGAAGGCGCCATCCCCGCTCGCGCTGTCGTGCTCGGATGCGCAGGCGACCAAGGGCACGGCGCGCTGGAACAGCGACCGCGAATGGGTCTTCGAGTTCGACGACGACCTGCCGCCCGGCATCAACTGTGCCGTGCAGGCGAAGGGTGGCTTCCGTTCGCCGGCGGGGCGGGACCTCTCCACCGGCAACTGGCGCTTCACGACCGGCGGGCCCTTCGTGCAGCGCATGCTCCCCGGCGGCGGGCGCATCGACGAGGAGCAGTTCTTCGTGCTGCAGCTCAATGGCGCGGCCACGCTCCAGAGCCTGCAGCAGCACGTATCCTGCACCGTCGAAGGACTCGGCGAACGCGTGCCGGTGCGCTTGCTGGCCGGGCGCGAACGCGACGAGCTGCTGAAGGCGCTGCACCTCGACAAGGCCGCGGCGAAGGATCCGCTGCGCTATGCCACGCTGGCTTGCAACCGGCGCCTGCCGCCGGACGCGCGCGTGCAGGTGATCTACGGCAAGGGGGTCGCCACGCCGTCCGGCGTGCCGAACTCGATCGAGAAGCGCTTCGCGTTCCAGGTGCGCGAGCCCTTCGCGGCCAGCTTCAGCTGCGAGCGCGAGAACGCGCAGGCGGCCTGCCTGCCCATCCGCCCGATGGTGCTGAACTTCAACGCACCGGTGCCGCGCAAGCTGGCGGCGCAGGTCCGCCTGAAGTCCGACAAGCTCACCCTCGAACCCACCTTCGACCCGAACCTCGCGGACGCGGACAACGTGGTCAACGCGGTCACCTTCAAGACCGTGTTCCCGGAGCGCACGCCATTCACGCTGGAGCTGCCCAGGGATTTCAAGGACGCGTCGAACCGGCCGCTGCGCAACGCCGACAACTTCCCCTTGAGGGTGGCCACGGGACCCATGCCGCCGCTGGCCAAGTTCGCGGCCTCGCCGTTCGGCATCGTGGAGCGTTTCGCCGAGCCGGACAGCGGGCCGCTGCTGCCGGTGACGCTGCGCAACGTGGAGCCTGCATTGCGTACGCAGGCGCTGGCGCCGGGCAAGGTGGGCGAACTCTCGCCGCGCACCGACGCCGAGATCGTGGCCTGGCTGCACAAGGTGGCGCGCTACGACACGTGGTTCGTGCCGCGCGAGGATGCCGCGAGGGAGGTCAGGCAGCCGCTGCCGCGCGCGCTGGAGCCCCAGGACAAGGACCGCGTGCAGGCCCGCATGGTGTCGCTGCTGGCGGGCCAGCCGGGCGTCCGCCAGCTCGACCTGCCGAGGCCCGCGGCCCATGAACCGCGCCCGTTCGAAGTCGTCGGCATCCCGCTGGCGCCCGGTTTCCACGTCGTCGAGATCGCATCCCCCATGCTGGGCCAGGTGCTGCTCGACCAGCGCCACGGCGCGCAGCGCACGATGTACGTGCGCACGACGGCGCTGGTCACGAACCTGTCGGTGCACTTCAAGCTGGGGCGCGAGAACGCGCTGGCCTGGGTGACGACGCTGGACAAGGGCGCAGTGGTGCCCGGTGCGGCCGTGCGCGTGTCCAGCTGCGACGGCAAGGAGCTCGCCACCGCCACGACCGACGCGCAGGGCATCGCGCGCTTCCAGGGCCTCAGCCCGGAGGCGCCGCTGTGCGTGAACGGGGAGGACGACTACCGGCGCGCCTACTTCGTCAGCGCTCGCGCGCGCGACGCCAAGGGCAGCGAGGACCTGGCCTTCACCTTCACCGACTGGCAGCGCGGCATCGAGCCGTGGCGCTTCAACGTGCCCACGAGCAGCGAGCCGCAGCCGGACCGCCGCTACCACGGCATCCTCGACCGCTCGCTGCTGCGCGCCGGCGAGACGGTCTCCATGAAGCATCTCGCGCGCACGGAAACGCGGCAAGGCTTCGGCATCCCGGCGCGCCTGCCCAACGAGCTGGTCATTACGCACGTCGGTAGCGGCCAGCAGTTCACGCAGCCGATCGCCTGGCGCAAGACCGCCACGGGTGGGATGAGCGCCGAGAGCGAGTTCAAGGTGCCGCCCGCCGCGAAGCTCGGGGTCTACGAGGTCTCCATGCGCGGCAACGACGAGAGCCCGACCACGGTGAGCTTCCGGGTCGAGGAGTTCCGCTTGCCGGTGCTGGAAGGCCGCATCGCCCCGGAGGAGAAGAAGGCGCTGGTGAGCGTGACGACCGTGCCCGCGGACGTGCAAGTCAACTACGTGTCCGGTGGCCCGGCCGCCAACCTGCCGGTCCGCGTGTCGGCGATGGTGCGGACCAGGGGGCTGGCCTACGCCGACTACGACACCTTCAGCTTCCAGCCGCCGCGCGGGCAGCGCACCGGCTCCGGAGAGGGCGACGAGGAAGCGGCGTCCGGCGAGGACCAGCGCGTGATCGCCGACAAGCTGCCCGTCACGCTCGACCGCAACGGCGCGGGCAAGGTGACGGTGCCCGGCGTGCCGGCTTCGAAGCAGCCGCAGGAGCTGGTGCTGGAAGCCAGCTACGCCGACCCGAATGGTGAAGTGCAAACGCTGCGCCATGTCGCGAGCCTGTGGCCAGCGTCCGTCGTGGCGGGCATCAAGACGGAAGGCTGGGTGTCGGCCAGCCAGAAGATCCGGTTCCAGGCGCTGGCGCTCGGGCTGGACGGCAAGCCCGCGCAAGGCGTCGCGCTGGAGGTGAAGGCCAGCGCGCGCGTGGTCACCACCAGCCGCAAGCGCATGGTCGGCGGCTTCTACACCTACGACAACAAGACCGAGCTGAAGGACCTGGGCACGGTGTGCAGCGGCAGGAGCGACGCGCGCGGGCTGTTGCTGTGCGAGACGAAGCTCGGCGAAGCCGGCGAAGTGGAGCTGGTCGCCACCGCGAAGGACGCGCAGGGCCGCAGCATCCAGGCGGCCAGCTCGGTGTGGGTCACCCGCCAGGGCGAGCTGTGGTTCGGCGGCGAGGACCACGACCGCATCGATGTGCTGCCGGAGAAGAAGGCGTACCAACCCGGCGAAACCGCGCGGCTGCAGGTGCGCATGCCGTTCCGCTTCGCCACCGCGCTGGTGGCCGTGGAGCGCGAGGGCATCGTGCAGACGCAGGTGGTGCAATTGCGCGGCGACGACCCGACGGTCAGCCTGAAGGTGGAGGAGGGCTGGGGACCCAACGTGTACGTCAGCGTGCTGGCCTTGCGCGGCCGCCTGCGCGAGGTGCCCTGGTACAGCTTCTTCACCTGGGGCTTCAAGGCGCCGCGCGAATGGTGGACGGCTTTCCGGTTCGAGGGCCGGGAGTACGTCGCGCCCACCGCGCTGGTCGATCTCTCCAAGCCCGCGTACCGGCTGGGGCTGGCGGAGTTCCGCGTCGGAACGAAGGCGCATGAGCTGGCGGTGGCGGTGAAGGCGGATCGCGAGGCGTATCCGGTCCGCAGCCAGGCGAGAATCACCATCCAGGTGAGACAGCCGAATGGCCAGCCCGCGGCGAATGCAGAGGTGGCGCTCGCCGCCGTCGACCAGGCGTTGCTGGAGCTGATGCCCAACGACACGTGGAAGTTGCTGGACGCGATGCTGCAGCGGCGGCCCTGGGGCGTCCAGACCGCGACTGCGCAGATGGAGATCATCGGCCGGCGCCACTATGGCCGCAAGGCGGTGCCCGCGGGCGGAGGCGGCGGCAAGAGCCCGCAGCGCGAGCTGCTCGACACGCTGCTGCTCTGGAATCCGAGGGTGGTGCTGGATGCACAGGGGCAGGCGGTGGTGAACGTGCCCCTGAACGATGCGCTCACGACCTTCCGCATCGTGGCCGTCGCCGACATGGGCGTGGGGATGTTCGGGACGGGCCACACGAGCATTCGCGCGACGCAGGACCTGCAGATCATCAGCGGCCTGCCGCCGCTGGTGCGCGAGGAGGACCAGTTCAGGGCGCAACTCACGCTGCGCAACACGACGGCCCAGCCGATGAAGGTGGAGGTGACGCCGCGGGCGACGCTGCTCACCTTGCAGGCGCAGACGGTCGACATCCCGGCGGGCGAAGCGCGGGAAGTGGCCTGGCTGGTGGCGGCGCCGGCGGCGCTGGCGCAGACGCGGCCGGAGGCGATCCTCTGGGAGATCGATGCCCGCGACACCCTCGGTGGTGCCCGCGACGGCTTGAAGGCGCGGCAACGCATCGTCCCCGCCGTTCCCCTGACGGTGCAGCAGGCGACGCTGGTGCAGCTCGATGCGCCGTACACGCTGGACGTGGCGCCACCGGCGGATGCGCTGCCCGCCACGGGGGACAAGCGCGGCGGCATCCGGCTCGCCCTGCAGCCGAAGCTGGCCGAGGGCCTGCCTGGCGTGCGCGACTGGTTCATCAACTACCCCTTCGTCTGCCTGGAACAGAAGACCAGCAAGGCCATCGGACTGCGCGACGAGAAGCTGTGGCAGTCGGTCGTGGCGCAGATGCCGACCTACCTCGACGCCGACGGCCTGGCCAGCTACTTCCCGCCGCGCGAGGGTGACGGCAACCGCGGTAGCGACGCGCTGACCGCTTACGTCCTCGCCGCGACGCACGAAGCCTCCGGCATCGCTGCGGGCTTCGCCTTGCCCGACGAAGTGCGTGCCCCGATGGAGCGCGGCCTCATCGCTTTCGTCGAGGGCCGCATCCAGCGCGAATTCTGGAGCCCGCGCAAGGACCTCGACGTGCGCAAGGTCGGCGCGCTGGAAGCGCTCTCCCGCTACGGCAAGGCGCAGGGCCGCATGGTGGCCAGCATCACCGTCGCGCCCAACCAATGGCCGACGCACGCGGTCATCGACTGGATCAACGTCCTGAAACGGGTGGCGGACGTACCGCAGCGCGAACAGCGGCTGGCGGAGGCGCAGCAGGTGCTGCGGGCACGGCTGTCCTCTATCGGCACCAAGCTGGTGTTCAGCACCGAGCGCGACGACTACTGGTGGTGGCTGATGGCCAACGGCGACGTCAACACCGGACGGCTGATCCTCGCGGTGATGGACGATCCGGCCTGGCAGGACGACATGGGACGGCTGGCGAACGGCTTCATCGGGCGGCAGCAACGCGGCGCCTGGCTCACCACCACCGCCAACCTGTGGGGCGGCCTCGCACTGGAGAAGTTCTCGCGCAAGTTCGAAGCGACGCCGGTGGCGGGCACGACGCGCGCATCCCTCGGTCCCGCAACCGCCGCCGTCGACTGGGCGGCTCCGCGCAACGGCACAATGCAGCTGCCTTGGGGCGCAGAGAAGGGCACGGTGCAGGTGGCGCACCAGGGCACGGGCAAGCCCTGGCTGACGGTGCAGTCGCTGGCCGCCATCGACCTGAAGGCGCCTTTCGCCGCCGGCTTCCAGGTGAAGAAGACCATCACGCCGGTGGAGCAGGCTGTCGCTGGCCGCTATAGCCGCGGCGACGTGGTGCGGGTTGCGCTGGAAGTGAATGCGGCTTCCGACATGACCTGGGTGGTGCTGACGGATCCCATTCCCGGCGGCGCCACGCTGCTGGGCGGAGGCCTCGGGCGCGATTCGCAGATCGCCACGCGCAACGAGCGCGCCGCGGGCAGCGCCTGGCCGGCTTTCGAGGAGCGAAGCTTCGAGTTCTTCCGCGCCTACTACGAGTACGTTCCGAGGGGCGTGTTCAAGGTGGAGTACACGCTGCGCCTGAACAACGTGGGCGACTTCGCGCTGCCGCCGACGCGCGCGGAAGCGATGTACGCGCCGGAGATGTTCGGCGAGCTGCCGAACGCGCGGGTCAAGGTGGAGGCGGGGCGGTGAAGCTGCAGCGCGTCGCCGCGGTTCTGCTGCTGGTGGCCAGCGCCGCCGCGCACGCCTTGCCATCGTTCGACGAGGTGCGGCGCACCCACCAGCCGTCCGACACGCTCGTCGTCGATCGCCACGGCGAACTGCTGCAGCGCCTGCGCAGGGACGCCACGGTGCGGCGCGGCGAATGGATATCGCTGGACGACATGTCGCCGGCGCTGCGCACGGCCATGGTGCTGTCCGAGGACAAGCGCTTCTGGGAGCACAGCGGCGTGGACTGGAAGTCCGTGTCCGCCGCAGCCTGGGGCACGCTGTGGAACCGGCGCACGCGCGGAGCATCGACCATCACCATGCAGTTGGCCGGCCTGGTCGACGAAGACTGGAGGGCCGCCAGCGGTGGCCGCACCGTGCCGCAGAAGCTGGGGCAGGCCATGGCCGCGCAACAGCTGGAGCGCCGCTGGCGCAAGGACCAGGTCCTCGAGGCCTACCTGAACCTCGTGCCCTTCCGCGGCGAGCTGGTCGGCATCGACGCCCTGTCGCGCACGCTGTTCGGCAAGGCGACGCACGGCCTCGACGCTTCCGAAGCCGCGGTCGCCGCCGCGCTGGTGCGCGCGCCGAACGCGTCCCCCGCGCAGGTCACGCGCCGGGCCTGCGGCGTGCTCAAGGCCATGGAAGGCAAGGCGGACTGCGAGACGCTGGACATGCTGGTGACCGTTGCCCTGCAGCGCAAGGCCTACGCTCCCAGCGAAGGCATCGCACCGCACCTCGCACGCGCGGTGCTGCGCAAGTCGGCCGGGCAGGCACGGGTGGCGACCACCTTGCGCGCCGACGTGCAGCGCATCGCCGTGTCCACCTTGCAGCAGCAGCTGCGCGAGCTGCGCGGCCGCAACGTGGAGGACGGCGCCATCGTCGTGCTGGACAACGCCAGCGGCGATGTGCTCGCCTGGGTCGGCTCCTCCGGCGACCTGAGCCGCGCCGGCGAGGTGGACGGCGTGACGGCGCTGCGGCAGCCCGGCTCCACGCTCAAGCCGTTCCTCTACGCGCAGGCGCTGGCGGAGCGGCGCGTGACGGCCGCCTCGCTGCTGGAGGATTCGCCTGCGCACATCCCGACCGCCGCCGGCCTGTACATCCCCCAGAACTACGACCATCACTTCAAGGGCTGGGTCTCGGTGCGCACGGCGCTGGGTGCATCGCTCAACGTGCCGGCGGTGCGCACGCTGGTGATGGTGTCCCCCGACGCGTTCCACCGGCAGCTGCGCGCCAACGGGCTGCCGCTGAAGGAAGCCGGCGACTACTACGGCTACAGCTTGGCGCTGGGGAGCGCGGAAGTGCCTTTGCTCGCATTGACGAATGCGTACCGCACCCTGGCCAACGGCGGCCGCTTCGG
>JAJNBO010000404.1 GCA_021156245.1 Ramlibacter sp.
CGACGGGTTCGCGGAGATTGAACGGGATGAGGGTGAGGAGTTCCTCACTCGACGAAGCGCCCCCACCCCAACCCTCCCCCAGAGGGGGAGGGAGTTCTCTGTCTTGCTCCCTCCCCCTCTGGGGGAGGGCGGGGGTAGGGGCGCTTCCAAGCCTGCCCACCACCTCCCGCGCAATCCCCAGCGCCTGCCGGTCATCCTCCGCCAGGTACTCCCCCAGTCCCGACACGCCCGTGTGCATCTCCGCTCCGCCCAGTTCCTCCTCCGTCGCCACTTCGCCGGTGGCGGCCATCAGCAAAGGGGGGCCCGCCAGGAAGGCGCGGGACCTGCCGCGCACCATGATCACCACATCGCTCAAGCCGGGCATATAGGCGCCGCCGGCGGTGCCCGACCCGTGCTGGACCGTGATCACCGGAATCCCTGCCGCGGACAGGCGGGCCAGATTGCGAAAGAGCGTGCCGCCGTGCACGAAGCCTTCGACCCGGTACTTCATGAGGTTGGCGCCGGCGCTCTCCACCAGGTGCAGGAAGGGCAGCTTGTTCGCGAGCGCGATCTCCTGCACGCGCAGGATCTTGTCGAGTCCCATCGCCTGGATGGCGCCGGCCTCGATGCCGGAGTCGCTGGCCACCACCATGCAGCGCACGCCGCGCACGAAGCCGATGCCCGCGACCATGCCACCGCCGGGAATGGACGCGTCCGCATCCGTCGTGTCCTGCAGGTAGCCCGCCAGCGTGCAAAGCGGCAGGAAGGGCGCACCCGGGTCGAGCAGCAGGCCGATGCGCTCGCGCGGCAGCAGCTGGCCGCGCTTGTCGAACACGGGACGTGCCTCCGCGGACTTGTCGGCGGCGCGTCGCTCCAGGGCATGCATCTGGCCGATGCGCTGCAGCATCGCGTCGCGCCGCTGCTGCGCTGGCGTGCCTTGCGCGTTCCAGTTGGAGCGGAAGCTCATGGACGGAACACCTTCGGCGTTTCGTAGCGATGGAAGCCATCGAAGGGCTTCACCGCCTCGCGCTGCTGCACTGCCGCCGGCGCCGCCACCTGCCCCCAGCCCATGCGCACCTGCGGCCGCGCGCCGTCGATGCGCAGCACGCTGCCACTGATGAAGGCCGCAGCCGGCGACAGCAGGAAGACGATGCCGGCCGAGGTTTCCGCCTCGTTGCCGAAACGGCCGGCCGGCACCGTGTCGCGCATCTCGCGCAGCATGGCGCCGGCTTCTGGCGGATAGTGGTCCATGCCGCTGGAGGCGATGTAGCCCGGTGCGACCGCGTTCACGCGCACCCCGCTCTTCGCCCACTCCACCGCGGCGGTTTCCGTGAAGCTGACCATCCCGGCGCGCGCCGCGCCGCTGTGGCCCATGCCCGGCATGGAGCCCCAGATGTCCGCGATGATGTTGACGATGGCGCCGCCATGCACCTGCATGGACTGCACGTAGCACTCGCGCGCCACCAGGAAGCCGCCGGTGAGGTTGGTGGCGACCACGGCCTCCCAGCCCTTGGCGCTGATCTTCTCCAGCGGCGTGATGTACTGGCCGCCAGCGTTGTTGACGAGCCCGTCGATGCGGCCGTGCGCCACGACCATGGCCTGCACCACGTCCTGCACCGCCGCCTCGTCGCGGATGTCGCACGCATGGAAGGTGCAGCGGCCGCCGTCCACGACGATCTCGCTGGCCACATGCTGCAGCTTGTCCAGCTTGCGGCCAAGCAGCACCACGTGGGCGCCGAGCGAGGCGAGTTCATGCGCGGTGCAGCGGCCGATGCCGGAGCCGCCGCCGGTGACCAGGATCGTGCGGCCGGCGAACAGGCCGCGCTGGAACACGGAACGATAGGGACCGCTCATGGAGCCTCCGAAAGAAAAAGGGCCAGCGCCGCGTCCGCCAGGTCGTCCAGCGTCGCGGCCCCGCGCCGGTCGAACCACTGCACCGACCAGTTCAGCGCGCCGAAAATCATCAGCCGGGCCAGCTTGACGTCGGCCCGCAGCCGCCCGGACGCGTGCAGCGCGCGCAGCACCGGCTCCCAGTCGCCCTCGTAGGCTCCCTTCAGCTCGGCGAGCGCCGCCTGCTGCGCGCGGCTGATGGAGCGCTGCTCGTACAGCATCACCGGGACGTAGTCGTTGCCGGCGCCGAACAGGTTCTCGAAATGGTTGCGCACCAGCAGCCGCAGCTGCGCGGCGGGCTCCAGCGTCTCCATCCCGGCCCGCGCCATCGCCTCGCGCTGCTGCTGCAGGGCCGTGCGCATGCCCTCCTCCATCACGGCGAACAGCAGCGCCTGCTTGCTCTTGAAGTGATAGAAGGGTGAGCCGCTCTGCATGCCGGCTGCCGCCGCGATGTCGCGGGTGCTGGTGGCGTCGAAGCCTTTGCGGCGGAACAGGCGCGCCGCGTGCCGCAGCACGATGCGCCGCCGGTTGCCATCGGCGCGCTCGTCAGCCGTCTTGCGCGGGCGGCCGCGCGGGCGCTTCGCGGGGGCGGAGACGGTGGCGGCGGCCTGCATGCGGGGACGTTAGCAGAGCCGATGAATTACGGCAAGCGGTTGCTTGGTTTAAATCCGCTCTCCCCGTCATTCCCGCGGAGGCGGGAATGACGGGGCTTCCAGACAGCCGAACACGGGAGCTCTGGATTCCCGCCTTCGCGGGAATGACGGTTACTGGCCTTCGCGGGAATGCGAATTGCTACTTCGCCTTCACCTCGAACATCACCGTCGGCGTGGTGAAGTCGCTGAAGTCCGCGGCCAGGCCGATCTCGCCCCCTGCGTGCAGTACGCAGTCGTCCCGCCGCAGCCGCACTTCCGTCGGCGCGCCGGCGAAGCGCACGCAGGTGCCGTTGCTGCTCAGGTCGACCAGCACGAAGCCCTGTCCACGCCATTCGATGCGGGCATGCAGCCGCGACACGCGCGGGTCCGGCACCGAGAATTCCGCCTCCCTGGCGCGGCCCAGGTGGACTGGCATCTCGTTCGCGTTGAATTCGTGTGCCAGCTCGAGGTAGCGCAGCGTCAGCTTGCCCTGTGCGGCGGATTTTCGCCGCAGGCCGAGCATCTGCGCGTCGGAGGCCGGCAGCGTCATCATCTCGGTGGACGTGTCCTCGTGCCATTCCACGCGGAACAGCCGATGCTCCTGGCTCTTGCCGCGGATCGGCACCAGGCCCATGTCATGGAAGCGCACGCCCGGCGGCGGGCCGGGGAGCTGCTGCACCACGGCGTCGGTCACCAGGATCTCGGCCGGGCCGGCCAGGTCCGCCAGCCGCGACGCCACGTTGACGGCGTCGCCGAAGCAGTCGCCGGAGACCTCCACCACGTCGCCGCAGGCCAGCCCCACCTGCAGCTGCATCTGGTGCACCGGTGTACTTGATGACGCGCCCGTCGTGGTCTTCGCAGGTGCGGCCGACCCAGTCGGTGAGCGTTCGCACCGCCCGGGTGGCGGCATCGTTGCCGAGCGCCTCGAAGACGCTCGTGCTGCCGCTCAGGTCGGCGAACATCACCGTGGTGTTGGAGCCCATGTATGAGGCAGTTTAGCTGACAGCACCCGATCAACGGCGTTCGACTGCGCGCTCACCGGCGGCCTACGAGGGAAGCACCCGCTTCAAGAATGGCGCGGTGCGGCTGGCGCGCGACGCCGCCACCTCCGCCGGCCTGCCTGCGGCGACGATGCCGCCGCCCTGGACGCCGGCGCCGGGGCCCATGTCGATCACCCAGTCGCTTTGGGCCACCACCCGCATCTCGTGTTCCACCACGACGACCGTGTTGCCCTCATCCACCAGGCGCTGCAGCTGCGCCATCAGGCGGTCGGCGTCGGCCGCGTGCAGGCCGGTGGTGGGTTCGTCCAGCACGTACAGGGTGTCGCCGCGGTGCGTGCGCTGCAGCTCCGTGGCCAGCTTGATGCGCTGCGCCTCCCCGCCCGACAGCTCCGTGGCCGGCTGGCCGAGGCGCAGGTAGCCCAGGCCGATGTCCAGCAGCACTTGCAGCGGGCGCAGGATCGAAGCCTCGGAGGCGAAGAAGTCCGCCGCCTCCTCCACGGTCATGCCCAGCACGTCGGCGATGCTGCGGCCGTTCCACAGGATCTCCAGCGTCTGCGCGTTGTAGCGCGCGCCGTGGCAGGTGGGACAAGGCGCGTACACGCTCGGCATGAACAGCAGTTCGACCGACACCGAGCCCTCGCCTTCGCAGGTTTCGCAGCGGCCCTTCGGCACGTTGAACGAGAAGCGGCCGGGATCGTAGCGGCGCTTGCGGGCAGCGGGCGTGGCGGCAAAGAGCTTGCGAACGGCATCGAACAAGCCCGTATAGGTGGCGAGGTTGGAGCGCGGCGTGCGGCCGATCGGCTTCTGGTCCACCTGCACCAGGCGGCGGATGGCGCCCGTGTCGCCGGCCAGGTGCCCGGACCAGGTGCCGTCGCGGGCGCTCGGTTCGAAGACGTCGTCCGCGTCTTCCTCGCCATCCGGAAGGTCGCTGCCCAGATGCTGCGCAACCAGTTCGAGCAGCGCACGCGTCACCAGCGTGGACTTGCCGGAACCCGAGACGCCCGTCACGGCCGTGAGGCAACCCAGCGGAACGCGCGCATCCAGCGCGCGCAGGTTGTTGCGCGTCACGCCGCGCAGCTCCAGCCAGCCCTTCGGCTCGCGCAGCTCGCGTGCCGGCAGCGGCACTTCGTCGAACAGGTGGGGCCGCGTGCGCGACTCCTTCACGCCCGCC
>JAJNBO010000405.1 GCA_021156245.1 Ramlibacter sp.
CGGCCAGGCGTTGCGCCGTCCACCGCTCGCCCAGGCGAAATTCGCACCCGCCTTCGCGGCAAGTTGTTATGACGACCCCATCCGCGCCGCCGCGCAACGCGTACTCCACGAACGAAGGCGGCAGCATCCCCGCGCACGCCAGGCTGAACGTCAATGTGTCGCGTGAAGCCAGGGCGTCGATGCGCGCGCCGTGATCACAGCCGAACACGACGAAGCAGGGTGCGCCGCGAGCCGCGGCGAGTTGCTTCTCGAGCCGTCGCCGCAGCGCGTCGATGGGCCACTGCGGCATGTCGATGCCGGTCTCCAGGCGCTCCGTGCTGCGAAATGGCGTCGATGAAGGGCATGAGCCCACGCAGATGCCGCAACTGGCGCAGAGGTCCGCATCTACGCGTGCCAGCTGCGCGCCGCGTCGGCCGTTCGGGTGCGGGACCATCGCGATGGCGCCATAGGGACAATCGTCCTCGCAGCGGCGGCAACCGTTGCAGTGGGTGGGATTCACCCGCGCGATGGCCACTGGTACTCGCGGCCGCACGAAAGGCAGTGCGAACAGACCGGCGACGGAGACGAGTACAACCGTCCATACAAATCCGGCAGACGTCGCCTCCGTGAGCGGATGGATGAACAGCAGCCACCAGTCCAGCGCCAGCGCGCCGGGCATGATACCCAGGTCCGCGGGCCCCTGGCTGCGCACGGGCATCACAAGCGCCATCGCCAGCAGCGTCATCGCTGTACCTATGGCCAGCGCACGCGGCGGAAATACTTCGGCGCGGGCAATGCGCTGGATGTGGAACCACAGCGCGAACACCAGCAGCAACGGAACTCCAATGTGAACGAAGACGAAGAGCGAGAACAGGCGGTCGCTCACGGCGCCACCCAGAAAGTTGCGCGCGAGCGGCGACGCGAGAAAGGGCAGCGCGTCCAGCCATTCGGCGGTGGCGACGGCCGAGTACTGCCCGAGCCGGTCCCAGTTCAGCCAGAACCCGCCGACGGCGCAGACGAAAGCCAGCGGGAGCACCGGCACGCCGGTGAGCCACGAGAAGCGGCGAAAGCCATTGAAGCGCCCGAGCAGCCATTCGCGGGCGAGGTGCGCCACTGCAATGACGATGAAACCGTCCGCCGAGTAGCGGTGCAGGCCACGCAAGATGCTGCCGGGGCTAGCGGTATCGCGCGAGAACTCTTCGATCGACCGATACGCGCCGCCGGCTGACGTGTCGAGCATGACGTACAGCACCGTGCCGCTGAGCGCCAGCAGCCAGAACAGCAGGAAGGCCACGGACCCGAGGTGCTTGAGCGGATTAGGCATCTCGAGCCGTTCAGGCCGGGCGCCGGCCGCGGCGCGCGCGTCGACGCGCACGCCACTCGGTGAACAAGTCCAGCGCGACGGCGATGAAGAAGGTCAGGCCCCCGGCCGCTTCGATGGCGATGCTGTAGTCAACGCGGTAGGCGCCCGTCTTCGGGTCGTACACCGTGCACAGCAGGCGGATCTGGTCGATGATGGTTTCGAGCGCGGTGGCCTCGGGCAGGGGAGCGCCGACCAGCAGTTGCTTCATCGGCTCACCCAACGCATCGGCGGCGGGGCGATCGCCATACACCTGGCGCACGATGCGGCCTTCGGCATCCACCAGCGACACCTGCAGCACGTGGTCGAAACCCGCGGGCGTTGCCTGGTAGACGAACCCGAAATCGCGCGTCAGCGGCCCCACCACCGCGGGTGGCGGGCTGAGGAAATCCCAGTTCGGCTGGCTGATGCGGTGCTGCGCCGCGAAAGCCTTCATCGCCTGCGGTGAATCGGCGGGCTGGTTGAAACCGACGCTGATCACGTTGAACTGGTTGGTGCCGAAACGGCCCTGCAGCGCGCGGACGGTGTCGTTCAGCGCGCGCGTGGTCGTCGGGCAGACCTCGAAACAGCCGGTGTAGATGAAACTCACCAGCAATGGCTTGCCGCGAAAGGAAGCGAGCCGCACCGGCCGCCCCTCGCGGTCCGTCAAGGTGTAGTCGCCGATCGTGCGGCCGATGGCCTGCTGGCTCGCCGCGTAGGCCGATTTCGCTTCCAGCCCAGGGCGTTGCGGCGCGTCTTGCGCCTGCAGCGCCTGCTGCGCGTGCAGGGGCGGCAAGAGAGCAACGGCGGCCCACAGGAGGATCACTTTGGCGGCAGATGCGAGCAAGTGCGTGAAGCGCATCGCGTACTGCTCCCGCTCCTTCAGCGCAAGAGGCCGTCGACGGTGGCCGCGACCAGCAGCGCGCTCAGTTGGATGAGCGATGCGAAGAACGAGCCCATCGCGCTCTTGCGGTCAGGGTTGCGCGCTAGCTGCCACGACTTGCGCACGAAGTGCAACCCGCCTCCCGCGGCGCCGACCGCGTAGACGGGCCCCGCGCCGAATGCCAGCGGCAGCAGCGATGCCGTGACCAGCAGGGCGGTGCTGTAGAACACGATCCACGCGGCCCGCTCGGTGCCGACCACCACCGGCAGCATGGGGACGCCCGCCGCGGCATAGTCAGCGCGGTTGGCGATCGCCAGACTCCAGAAGTGCGGCGGCGTCCAGAGAAACAGCACGAGCGCCAGCAGCAGCGGCAGGGGCCCCGGCGTCGGGTCCGCCGCGGCCGCGCCGGCCATCACGGCGAAGCTGCCGGCCAGGCCGCCGACCACGATGTTCCACGCGGTACGCTGCTTGAGCCAGACGGTATACACGACCGCATAGAAAAACGCGCCGAGGAACACGTACATCGCCGCCATGGCGTTGAGCGAGTACCAGGCTGCGGCGACGGAGCCGGCCAGCATGACGCCGATCAGCAGCAGCCAGCCCCAATGGTGAGGTAGCGCGCCGGTGACGAAGGCGCGCCGCCGGGTGCGTGCCATCAGCCGGTCGCTGTCGTGCTCGACGTACTGGTTGAACGCGCCGGCGCTGGCGGACGCAACCAGCACCGACAGCGCCAGCACCAACACCTGGACAGCGCCCAGCGATGCGCCCGGCGTCACCGCCAGGCCGACCAGCGCCGTCACCATGATCAGCATGCCGATGCGCAGCTTGAAAAGGGAGAGCACGTCGCGCGCCATCTGCGTGGCACGGCGACCGGTGCTTCCCATGGTGGTGGTGATCATGCCTGCCACCGGTTTAGCTCAGACCCCAGAGCTGGCCGAGGTACTTCCAGTTGATGAAGTAGTACAGCACGAAGGCCACGAGGAACACCATCGCCAGCGCGAACGTGCCTGGGGCGGCGAAGCCCGCGGAGCCGTAGCTCTGCGCCACCGCCGTCGGCGCCGTGGGCGGGATGGGCGTGAACCTCGGGCTGACTTCGCCCGTGCTGAGCTTCTTGCCCCACAGGATC
>JAJNBO010000406.1 GCA_021156245.1 Ramlibacter sp.
TCATAGAACGTGCGCTCCTGCGCATGGGCCTGCGGGAGGTTGAACGGCATGCCCTTGGATTCGGCCGCGATCCACGTGGCGAGAGCCGTCACGTTGGCCATTTCGCCCCTGCCGAACGGCGTCTTCGAAATCTCGGCGGCGTTGAAACCCTGCAGGCGCTCCATGCAGGTGACGAGGCGGGTTTCCAGGTCCTGCACCTTCCCCGTGTCGGCGAAATAGCGGGGAAGCTCGACGAAGACGCCCTTGACCACGCCGGGACCCTTGCCCAGGTCGCACGCCTCGAGCGAAGCGTTCTTCGGCCCGCGCTTCTGCTTCCACAGTCCTTCGCCCTTGGCCTCGAACAGTTCCGCGGGGTTGCCGTCCTCCAGCATCTTGCGGTATTCGTCGATCGCCTCGCTGGCGCTCTTGGGCTGCTGCTGCGCGCCGACCAGCGTGGTGGTCGCGACCAGCGCAAGCGCTGCCAGAACCTGGATAGTCCGCATCTTCGTTGTCTCCTCTGGGGGGTGGTACGGGCGGGATGCCTCAGCTCACCGTGGCTTCGTCGGTGCGCGTCTCGCCCTTGTTGTCCTTCCAGGTGATCGCGATCTTGTCGCCGGCCTTGGCGCCCTTGACAGTGAACTGCAGGAACGGGTTCTTCGCCACGGCGGGCCCCCATTCGGCGTTGAGCACCTGCTTGCCGTTGTGGGCTGCCGTGACGTTGCTGATATGCCAGGCCGGGATGGTCTTGCCGGAACTGTCCTTGCGCTGGCCGGTTTCCATCTCGTGGCTCATGAGGACTCGGACGACGGCGTTGCCGCCCTGGGCTTGCGCGCGGATGCGCATCGGATCTGCCATGGGGTACTCCTGGATTCGTTGATCGGGATGGAAGGATCAGCCGCCGCAGCCGCCGAGCGTGACCTTGACTTCCTTCTTCGCGTAGAAGGCCTTGCCGTCATTGGTGATCGCGACCGCGTACACGTCCGACGTCTGCCCCATCTTCGCGCGGGTCGAAACGTTGGCTTCGATGGCGTCGGTCACGTCGAACTTCGCGACGAGCGCGTTCGGGTTCTTCTCGACCAGCACCAGCAGGTGCTTGACGCCGGGCAGCGTCGCGGCGGCTCCCATGGGCACAACGGCGCCGTTCTCGGCGATGTCCGGCGCCGTAAGCGTCACGTCCTTGCTCTCCGCGGGGGCCGCGCCGCCGTACGCCTTCACGGCGTCGGCGATGCTCTTGGCCTCGAAGGCGGACTTGTTGAAGGCCCAAGCGAACTGGGGAAACAGTCCGGTGGCGCCCAGCAGGCCGGCGACGGCCAGCGACTGCTTGAGGGTTTCACGACGATTCTGCATGCTGCTCTCCACGAAATAAGCCAATACTAATTTAAGCCGCCACTGATGCCATCGGGGCAATCCCGGCATCGGTCACGGTGCGGCGCCACCCGCCAGCCATTCGGCGATCCTGCCGGCCTCGTCGGCGCTGATGGCCTGCGGCGGCATCGGGATGTTCCCCCAGACGCCGGAGCCGCCCTGCCGGATCTTCGAAGCGATGTACTCGGTCTTGCCGGCGTGCTTCTTGGCCACGTCGCTCCAGCTGGGCCCCACGAGCTTGCTGCCCGGCGCGTGACAGGCCGTGCAGGTGTTCTTCTGAAGCAGGTCGAGCGGCATCCTGCCGCCTTGCGCGGCTGCGACCTGGTTCACCGCGGGCGTCCGCGCGGGCGCAGTCCCTGCAGCCCGGCTCGTGTCGACGCCCCGCTGCGGCCCGACGAGTCGATTCTGCTCCGCGAGATTCCCGTGTGCGTTGCGTGCGTGATCCGGCAACCTGGAGGTCACCTTCGCGTCCGCCGGGCAATTGCTCATGCAGGCCGCTGCCTTGACGTCCGGCGCGTCGCTGCCGCCGTGCTCCTTGCCGGGCCACATCGCATGGTTCGTCGTCATGCCATTGCGGTTGGGCATGCGCTTCTGCACGTCGGCGATGTTGCGGTCGGTCAGCACGAAATCGTCTGGAACGATCTCGCCCAGGTTGAGGAGATAGGCCGTCACGGCATAGACCTCCTCCGTGCTCAGCGACTTCGGGGCGTTCCAGGGCATGGCCCGGTTGATGTAGTCCCACAGCGTGGCCACATGCGGCACCTTCATCAACGTGGTGCGCCCCGGATAGTCCGATCGCTGGAGGTTCGCGACCCGGCCGTTCCTGATGTCCTCGGCGCTCGTGCCCCCGACCAGCGGACTGAAGACCTCGTTGGACTCGCCGAAGACGCCGTGGCAGCTCGCGCACTTGCCTTCCCAGACTTCCATGCCCTTCGCCACCGAGCCGGAGCCCTTGGGCAGCCCCCGGAAGTCGGGGCGCACGTCGATGTCCCATGCCTTGATCTCGGCCGGCGTGGCCGCGCGCCCGATGCCCGGAAAGCGATCCTGCGCGTGGGCGCCGGCCGCGGCTGCGGCCAGCACCACCGTGATCAAGACTTCAGGAAACGTGGACATTCCCCACCTCCCCGCTTTCCTGCACCAGCCAGGACTGGATCGCGTTGTTGTGATAGATCGAACGGGTGCCCCGCACCGCGCGCAGCTGGCGGCTGGAGGGCTGCACGTAGCCCGTCTCGTCCATGGCGCGGCTTTGCAGGATCGCCGGCGCGCCGTCCCACGCCCAATCCAGGCTGAAGCGCGACAGGCACTTGCTCATCACGGGGCCTTCGAGGCGCGCGGTCCGCCAGTTGCGGCCACCGTCGACGGAGACGTCCACGCGCTTGACCTTGCCGCGGCCCGACCAGGCCAGGCCGGAGATGTTGTAGTACCCCTTGTCCAGCAACACCTGGCCTCCGGAAGGCGTGGTGATCACGCTCTTGCACTCCTGGATGCTCGTGTACTGCCGATGCAGGCCGTCCGGCATCAGGTCGATATAGTGGATGGCTTCGTCCTTCGACGCCCAGGGCTGGTCGCCCAGCTCCAGGCGACGCAGGTACTTCACCCAGCTGACGCCCTGCACGCCCGGCACCACCAGTCGCAGCGGGTAGCCGTTTTCCGGGCGCAGCATTTCGCCGTTCTGGCCATAGGCCACCAGCACCTCGCCGGAACGGATGAGGCTCATGGGAATGGTGCGCGTCATCGACGACCCATCCGCGCCCTCGGCCAGCACGAACTTCCCGTTCTTCAGGTCGGCGCCGGCCAGTTCCAGCAGCGTCATCAACGGCACGCCGGTGAACTCGCTGCAGGAGAGCATCCCGTGCGTGTACTGGCAGGTGGGGACGGCGACGTTGCCCCATTCCATGCCCGTATTCGCCCCGCACTCGATGAAGTGGAAGCGCGACACCGACGGCAGCCGCATGATCTCGTCCATGGTGAAGACTTTCGG
>JAJNBO010000407.1 GCA_021156245.1 Ramlibacter sp.
ACCGTCACCCTCAACCGGCTGGAGCGCAAGAACTCCATCACCTCCGACATGTACGGCGCCATGGCGGACGCCATCGAGAAGGCGCGCGGCGACGACAGCTTGCGCGTGGTGCTGCTGCAAGGCCACGAGACGGTGTTTTCGGCCGGCAACGACATCAAGGACTTCCTCGACAAGCCGCCGGCGGGAGAGAACTCGCCGGTGTTCCGCTTCCTGCACGGCATTGCGGCGTTCCCGAAGCCGCTGCTGGCATCGGTGTGCGGTCCCGCCGTGGGGGTGGGCACGACGATGCTGTTCCACTGCGACCTGGTGTACGCCGGCGACAACGCCGCGTTCTCGATGCCGTTCGTGAACCTCGGGTTGTGCCCCGAAGCAGCGTCGTCGTTGCTCGTGCCGCAGATGCTCGGCTACCACCGCGCCGCGGAGGCCTTGATGCTGGGCGAGCCCTTCATGGCCGAAGCGGCGCTGGAAGTCGGGCTGGTCAACCGCGTGCTGCCGCCGACGGAAGCGAACAACTACGCCAACACGCAGGCGACGAAGCTGGCCGCCAAGCCGATCACCAGCCTGGTGGAAACCAAGCGGCTGATGAAGAAGGGCCTGCAAGCGCAGGTGATGCAGCAGATGGCGGACGAAGGCGAGAGCTTCCGCCGCATGCTGGTCGCGCCGGCTGCCAAGGAGGCGTTCACCGCCTTCATGGAAAAGCGCAGGCCGGATTTCAGCAAGGTGTAAGCCGTCATCCCCGCCAAGGCGGGGAGTGAATTCGTCATCCCCGCGAAGGCGGGGATCCAGGGCTTTCAAAAAGCCCCAACGCGGGAGCCCGGGTTCCCGCCTTCGCGGGAATGACTGAAATGAACCTCCAAGGCAAGACCCTCTTCATCACGGGCGCTTCCCGCGGCATCGGCCTGGCCATCGCCAGGCGTGCGGCGGCGGACGGCGCCAACATCGTCGTCGCGGCCAAGACGTCCGAGCCCAATCCCAAGCTGCCGGGCACGATCTACAGCGCCGCCGAGGAGATCCGTGCGGCCGGCGGGCAGGCATTGCCGCTGCAGGTGGACATCCGCGAG
This sequence comes from Ramlibacter sp., assembly GCA_021156245.1. Taxonomy (GTDB): domain Bacteria; phylum Pseudomonadota; class Gammaproteobacteria; order Burkholderiales; family Burkholderiaceae_C; genus Ramlibacter. The sequence goes on from JAJNBO010000407.1 coordinate 1,062, forward strand.
GAAGAGCAGGTGCGCGCCGCGGTCGCGCAGGCCGTGCTCGCCTTCGGCGGCATCGACATCCTCATCAACAACGCCAGCGCCATCAGCCTCACGGACACCGAGGGCACGCCGATGAAGCGCTACGACCTGATGAACGGGATCAACGCGCGCGGCACCTACCTGTGCACGCAGGCCTGCCTGGCCGAGCTCAGGAAGTCCGCCGAGGCCGGACGCAACGCGCACGTGCTCAACATGTCGCCGCCGCTGTCGATGAAGACGCACTGGTTCGCGCCACACACCGCGTACACCATGGCCAAGTACGGCATGAGCATGTGCACGCTCGGCCATGCGGGCGAGTTCCGCAAGTACGGCATCGCCGTCAACAGCCTGTGGCCGCGCACCGCCATCGCCACGGCCGCGCTGCAGATGATCCCGGGCGTGGACCTGAAGGCTTGCCGCACACCGGAGATCCTGGCCGACGCGGCCTACCTGGTGCTCACCTCCGATGCCAGGGACGACCGCAACAGCGGGAACTTCCACATCGACGACACGCTGCTGGCCGCGCACGGCCAGACCGATCTCGACCGGTATTCGGTCACCCCGGGAAACCGCAAGTTCATCCCCGACTTCTTCGTGGATTAGGGGTCATCCCCGCGGAGGCGGGGATCCAGGGCTCCCGAATTCGGGTGCACGGGAGCCCTGGATTCCCGCCTTCGCGGGAAAGACAAATCCTCCTATCATCCGCCCCATGGCCTACATGCTCCTCATCCTCGAAGACCCGGCGCAACGCGGCACCCGCACGCGGGAAGAAGGGGAGGCCGTGTACGCGCGGATGGTGGAGTACAGCCGCAAGCTCAGGCAACAGGACAAGCTGGTGGCCACGGAATCCCTGGCGTCGCAGTCCAAGGGTTCGCGGGTGCAGGTCCGCGCCGGCAAGGCCCAGGTGCTGGACGGCCCGTTCGCCGAAGCCAAGGAGATGGTCGGCGGCTTCTACCTGCTGAACGTCGCCACCCGCGAAGAGGCCCTGGCCATCGCCCGGGACTGCCCCGCGGCCGAATGGGCGACCGTGGAGGTGCGCGAAACCGCTCCCTGCTATTTGTAAGTTTTCCGAGCGGTCGGCGGCAACATGTCGATTCCGCCCCGCCTCCTTCGTCGTACCGGTAGAAGCCGCCGAACCAAGGCGCTTCAGCCCACCCTGAAGGAGAAATCATGCGCTTCATGATCATCGTCAAGGCCACCCCCGACAGCGAGGCCGGCCGCTTCCCGCCCAACCCCGAGCCGCTGTTCCAGGCCATGGCCACGTACCACGAGGAACTGGCGCGCGCCGGCGTCCTGCTCGACGCGTCCGGCCTGCAACCCAGCAGCAAGGGCTGGCGCGTGCAGTTCGACGGCAACCGGCGCACCGTGATCGACGGCCCGTTCACCGAGTCCAAGGAACTGATCGCCGGCTACACGATGATCCAGACCCGCACGCGCGACGAAGCCATCGAGTGGTCGCGGCGCTTCCCGAACCCGGTGGGGGAGGGCGCCTCCTGCCACGTCGAGGTGCGGCAGCTGTTCGAGATGGAGGACTTCGGCGGCATCCTCGAGGAACAGACCGCCGAGCGCTTCCGCAGCATCGGTGTGCAGTGAGGCGGCCATGCTGAAGACCATCGCCATCGTGCTCGCCGTGGGTGTCGTCGCCGTGCTCGCATACGCCGCGACCCGGCCGGATAGCTTCAGCGTCGCCCGCACCGCCACGGTGCAGGCACCGCCCGAGAAGCTGCACGCGCTGATCAACGACCTGCGCGCCTTCAACACCTGGAACCCTTTCGAGCAGGGAGACGCCCGCAATCGCGGCGAGTACACCGGCCCGCAGGCCGGCCCTGGCGCCACCTACGTGTTCGGCGGCGGATCGGCCGGCGACGGCACGCTGCGCATCCTGGACTCGGCGCCCACGATCGTGCGTATGGAGCTGCACATGGTCAAGCCCATGGAGGCCCGCAACCAGGTGCAGTTCATCCTGCAGCCGCGCGGCACGGCGACCGACGTCACCTGGCGGATGGAAGGGGAGAGTCCCTTCATCGGCAAGCTGATCGGCGTCTTCATGAACATGGACCGCATGGTCGGCGGCCAGTTCGAGTCCGGCCTGGCCGACCTGAAGCAGCGCGCCGAGCGCACCTGACGGAGCACCACCATGGATACAGCCAGCGAAGCCGCGCGCGAGATCAAGACCAGCCGGGTGCTGCCGTTCCAGCGCGGCGACGTGTACCTCGCCATCGTGGACCCCGAACGCCTGGCG